>NZ_JBQHWK010000006.1:0-115014 GCF_052064015.1 Collinsella sp. HCP3S3_D1 | reverse complement strand
CCGGCGACACCGACATCAACGTCATCGACACCGCCGAGTTCGCGATCCCCGGCCTTGACGACGAGTTCCGCGTCATCGTGTCCCCGTGGATTCTGACGGTGCTCGTTACCGACCGCCTGGCTCGCTACTACGAGACGGTCACCAAGCACAACCTCAAGTATCGTCGCTACTATCACCAGTTCGACTACTAAAGAAAACGGGTGCGGGAACGCGCCGGGCTATTGAGAGGAACACAGAATGAGACAGTACATCATCGCCAGCCATGCGCACTTCGCTACCGGCATCAAGGAGAGCATCGAGCTGCTCTCGGGCGCTCGCGACAACGTCCACGATCTTTCGATGTTCGTCGATGACCGCATGGACGTGGCCGAGGAGGCCCAAAAACTGCTGGCAGGCATGGCTGACGACGATGATGTCGTCGTGTGCACCGACCTCTTTGGCGGCAGCGTCAACAACGAGTTCACCAAGATCGTCCAGACGCGTCCCCGCACGTACCTCGTTACCAACATGAACCTTCCTCTGCTCATTCAGCTGCTGTTCTCTGACGAGTCGGCGCCGGTTGAAGAGACGATTCGCACCATCGTCGCTGCGGACGATACGCGCGTGAAGTTTGTCAACGATCTTTTGGTCGATGACGACGAGGAAGAAGAGTTCTAATCCGCAGCACCTACTGACACGCCGTAAGACGGCACAAGACCTTTGGGGGGTCACATTATGATTCAGCTACTTCGTGTCGACCATCGCCTGCTTCATGGCCAGGTCGCGGTCTCTTGGGTTCAGGGCCTCGGCTCCAACTGCATCTTCTGCGTGGGCGATAAGGTCGCTAACGACCCGGTGTGGAAGACGACGCTCAAGATGGGAAAGCCTGCCGGCTGCAAGCTCGTCATCAAGGATATGGCGAATGCCATCGAGGCCATTAACTCGGGTGTGACTGACAAATACAAGATGATTATCTGCGTCGCCACCATCGCTGAGGCAAAGCAGCTTGTTGAGGGCTGCCCGCAGATCAAGTCGGTCAACCTGGGCAACACCAAGCCCAAGGACGAGAAGCGCCCCGATGCTCGTCAGGTCTCTCGTCAGATCTTCCTGACTGCGGCCGAGGAAGCCGATGTGCGCGAGATGCTGAGCCGCGGCGTCGAGGTCGAGATTCGTCCTCTGGCCGACGACCCCAAGGTCGACTGCGCCAGCGTGCTCTAGGCGTTTAATTTCGAAGAGCCTGCGGGTTCTTCGTAGTGTCCTATTAGGAAAGGGGGATGTATGCTTGTCCAAGCAATCCTCATCGGACTTATCGCCGCGTTTGGTAAGTTCGACTACCAGCTCGGTACGCTCTATGCGTTCCGCCCCATCGTCCTGTGCCCGCTCGTGGGCCTGGTGCTGGGGGACCTGCAGTCCGGCCTCGCGATCGGTGCGAGCCTGGAGCTGCTGTTCATGGGCTCAATCTCCATCGGTGCCTACGTGCCGCCCGATGAGACGATCGGCGGCGTGCTCGCCTGTGCCTTCGCTATCCAGCTGGGCCAGAGCACCGAGGCAGCCATCGCGCTCGCTATGCCCATCGCCACGCTGTGCCTTGCCATCAAGAACATCCTCAACGCCGCCCTGCCGATTTTGGTTGACCGCGCCGATGTTTTCTCTGCCCAGGGCAACCTTAAGGGCGTCTATGCGATGCACTTCCTGATCGGTTCCACCGGTATCATCATGGCGTTCCTGTTGTGCTCGCTGTCGTTCTATCTGGGTGCTGACGCTATCCAGGGCGTGCTCGACTTTATCCCCGACTTTGTCCTTGCTGGCTTTGGCGTTGCCGCCAACATCCTGCCTGCCATGGGCTTCGCCATGCTCGGCCGCCTGGTGCTCACCAAGCAGCTCGTGCCCTTCTACTTCCTGGGCTTCCTGCTGTGCTCCTACGCCAACGTGCCCGTCCTGGGCGTCGCCCTGATCGCCATCATCATCGGCATCGACAAGTTCGACCTGCTCGGCCTGGGCGGAGCCCAGCCCCAGCTCTCCGCGGAAGGGGATGAGGACGATGACTTCTAGTCCCGAGAACAAGATCACGCGCTCCGACCTCATCAAGAGCGCCGTCAACACCGGCGCCCTGGGCATGGAGTTCTCCTGGACCTACTACAAGCAGATGAACATCGCCTTCTGCCTGATGGTCGCCAACATGCTCAAGAAGATCTACGCCGGCCGCCCCGACGACTACGCCGAGGCCCTGCACCGCCACTGCGCGTTCTTCAACATCACCGTCCAGTTCGCCCCGTTCGTCGGCGGCATCGCGATGGCCATGGAGGAGAAGGTCGCCCGCGGCGAGATCGAGCCCGAGAGCGTCAACGACGTCAAGGCCGCCCTCATGGGTCCGCTGTCCGGCATCGGCGACTCCATCTTCCTGTCGACGCTGCGCGTGGTCGCCGCCGCGGTGGGCATCAGCCTGTGCCAGGCCGGCAACCCCTTCGGCCCCATCGCCTTCCTGCTCATCTACAACGTCCCCGGCTTCGCGCTGCGCATCTGGGGCGCCGTCAAGGGCTACGAGCTGGGCGTGGGCTTCCTGGACGAGGCCCAGAGGACCGGCCTCATGCAGAAGATCATGACCTGCGTGGGAATCGTGGGCGTCATGGTCGTTGGCGCCATGTGCAAGGACATGTTCTGGGCCAGCATCCCGGTGGCCATCGGCTCGGGCGACGACGCCCAGACCCTCCAGGACATCTTGGACGGCATCATGCCCGGCATGCTCGGCATGATCGCCTTCTGGCTGTACTACTGGCTGCTGTCCAAGAAGATCAACCCCATGGTGCTGATCGTGGCCACCATGGCCGTGGGCATCGTCGGCGCGTTCTTCGGCGTGCTGGCGTAGGTTCCTACGTTCTATTCTGCCCCCAAGGGAAACGGCGACCCATTGCGGTCGCCGTTTTTTATTACCGAAAGCTAGCTGGAGGTGCTTCGTGATTCGATCTGACAATCCACCCGATAATGGCGTGAGCGGGGCGATGTATCTATTTGGCACGGCGCTCTTGTGGAGTTTTATCGGCATCCTCGTTCGCGCCAATTCGCAGTCAGCTCTTTTGATCGGTGCCGTTACGGCAATATTTATGGCGCTCTTTATCCTGCTCGTCGGCAGGCCTGTCCTCCGCGTCAGCCGTCTTATTGTCCTTGTGGCCGTCTGCAACTTCGTGACGGGCACTACGTTTAACTTTGCCAACCAGCTCACGACGGTCGGCAACGCGATCGTTCTGCAGTACACCTCGATGATTTTCGTTATCGTGTATCAATCGCTCGCAACTCGCACGTTGCCCTCGCCTGCGAAGATTGCCTCCGTGGTGGTTGCTTTTACGGGTATGGGACTTTTCTTTTTAGGTGATTTGAGTGCCGAGGGCATGCTCGGCAACCTGCTTGCCGTCATTTCGGGCGCCACCTTTGGGCTGTGTTTCTTTTTAAACTCTCGCCCCGATGCGTTGCCCATGGTGTCCTCGCTCATCTCCTGCGGCATCTCGATACTTCCGATCGTCTATTTTGCCGACGACCTAGGCTCCGTGAAACCCTTTGAGTGGGGGCTTATGCTGGTGCATGGCCTTTTTTGCAGCGGCCTTGCGAGTGTGCTGTATGCCAAGGGGATTGCGCGCACCAACGCGTTTGCGGCCAACTTGGTTTGCATGAGTGAGGTCGTGCTCGCTCCCTGCTGGTCGGCGCTCCTCTTTGGCGAGGTCTTTCGCTGGAACGAGCTTTTGGGCGCAGCGATTATCGTTTTGGTGATTGTGGCCAACTTGGCATCCGATGCCTTTGGCGATGGCTTTCTGGTGACGCTTGTCCTCCATCGAAACAAAGAGCGCGCCTGACGGGATACGTCTGCCGTTTACGGTAAAAAACTCTCCGTTGAGCGAGTGGTATTAAATAGTAAGAACCTGCATACCTATAATTGGTATCAAATCATTTGTGCCTGGCATGGGTGTTAGCAGCACACCAGGTACGCTTCGAGCCGTGGAATCGAACTCCCGGAATTGATATCAACAACGCGCGCGACGGGAGTGACGACGGTTCGAGATTCCTTATTGGGAGGAATTATGCTTGTCCAAGCAATACTCGTCGGCTTAGTCGGAGCGTTTGGATGCCTCGACTACCAGCTCGGTACCCTCTACGCGTTCCGCCCCATCGTCCTGTGCCCGCTCGTGGGCCTGGTGCTGGGGGACCTGCAGACTGGCCTTGCCGTTGGCGCCAGCCTGGAGTTGCTGTTCATGGGCTCCATCTCCATCGGCGCCTACGTGCCGCCTAACGAAACCGTCGGCGGCGTGCTCGCCTGCGCGTTTGCCATTCAGCTCGGTCAGGGTACCGAGACGGCCATCGCGCTCGCCATGCCCATCGCCGTCCTTGCACTGACGATCGGCAACATTACCAATGCCTTGTTCCCTGTGTTTGTCGATATGGCAGACAAGTTCGCCCTCAAGGGAAACCTCAAAGGCATCTACGCTGTTCATTGGGGAATTGGAATCTGGGGCTGCGTCGAGTACTTCCTGCTGTGCGGCGGCGCCTTCTATTTGGGTTCCGACGCCATCCAGGGCCTGCTCGACTTCATCCCGCCCTTCATCATCGACGGTTGCGGCGTTGCCGCCAACATCCTGCCTGCCATGGGCTTCGCCATGCTCGGCCGCCTGGTGCTCACCAAGCAGCTCGTGCCCTTCTACTTCCTGGGCTTCCTGCTGTGCTCCTACGCCAACGTGCCCGTCCTGGGCGTCGCCCTGATCGCCATCATCATCGGCATCGACAAGTTCGACCTGCTCGGCCTGGGCGGAGCCCAGCCCCAGCTCTCCGCGGAAGGGGATGAGGACGATGACTTCTAGTCCCGAGAACAAGATCACGCGCTCCGACCTCATCAAGAGCGCCGTCAACACCGGCGCCCTGGGCATGGAGTTCTCCTGGACCTACTACAAGCAGATGAACATCGCCTTCTGCCTGATGGTCGCCAACATGCTCAAGAAGATCTACGCCGGCCGCCCCGACGACTACGCCGAGGCCCTGCACCGCCACTGCGCGTTCTTCAACATCACCGTCCAGTTCGCCCCGTTCGTCGGCGGCATCGCGATGGCCATGGAGGAGAAGGTCGCCCGCGGCGAGATCGAGCCCGAGAGCGTCAACGACGTCAAGGCCGCCCTCATGGGTCCGCTGTCCGGCATCGGCGACTCCATCTTCCTGTCGACGCTGCGCGTGGTCGCCGCCGCGGTGGGCATCAGCCTGTGCCAGGCCGGCAACCCCTTCGGCCCCATCGCCTTCCTGCTCATCTACAACGTCCCCGGCTTCGCGCTGCGCATCTGGGGCGCCGTCAAGGGCTACGAGCTGGGCGTGGGCTTCCTGGACGAGGCCCAGAGGACCGGCCTCATGCAGAAGATCATGACCTGCGTGGGAATCGTGGGCGTCATGGTCGTTGGCGCCATGTGCAAGGACATGTTCTGGGCCAGCATCCCGGTGGCCATCGGCTCGGGCGACGACGCCCAGACCCTCCAGGACATCTTGGACGGCATCATGCCCGGCATGCTCGGCATGATCGCCTTCTGGCTGTACTACTGGCTGCTGTCCAAGAAGATCAACCCCATGGTGCTGATCGTGGCCACCATGGCCGTGGGCATCGTCGGCGCGTTCTTCGGCGTGCTGGCGTAAGGGCCCGGCTGCATAGACTGTCATTGCAAACTGGTAAGGGGATGGAGCGGGCCTATGCCCTCCATCCCCTTTTTGTATAGAAGGAGTTCGTATGTTCGCGAGGGATCGCGAAGCAATGCGCCTGACGCCGGCAGAGGTCAGGCTGATTCTTATTGAGTCCCTGCAATGGTGCGCCAACAACGCGGTGTACTTTTTAGGGCTTATCGGCGCGGCGACGTATGATTTGGCTGGCACGGCCTTTTTGGTTGCTGCCATTACGCTCGTACGCAATCTTATGACGTCGGCGGGCAATATGGTGTCGGGCTCGGTCATCGACCGCTTTGGACCGCGCCGGACGTCGTTTGTGACGTGCATGATTACGGCGGTGCTATCGCTTGGCGTGGGGTTGGCGCCGTTGTCTGTCCACGGGCTTGTGTTTGCCGCGTGCGTCTTGGGGCTTGCGGGCGGCTTTATCAACACCTGTACGCATGCGTTTCCGGGATACCTGGAGTCGACCACCGAGGGCCGTACCCGCGTGAACGGTCTCATGGTGTTCTACAGCAATATCGCCTATACCGCTGGCCCGCTGCTCGGTGGTGCCATCGTGAGCTGTTTTGCCACGCAATCGGTCTATCTGCTCATGGCGGGCATGATGGGTGTGGCGGCCGTGCTCTCCTTGGGCTGTCACGAGTGTGTTGCTCCCGCAAAAGGGGAGAAGCCGAAGGGCGGCATTCTGGGCGGCATGGCCGAGGGCGCGCGACTTACGTTTCGCGACCACGACCTGCGCCTTATCTTTATCTCGGGCTTTCTGGGCTTCTTTGCGTTTGGCGCGTTCGATTCGCTGGAGTCGTTGTTCTATCGCGATGTGCTCAACGTGGATATCGTCTGGCTGGGCTGGCTGTCCTCGGTCGTGGGCCTCACTTCCTCGGTGGGCGCGTTCATCCTGACCAAGCTTTCTGCCCGCCATGTCAACCTGCGATTGCTGCTCGGCGCGCTCATGGCCGTGGGCATTGGGTCCATGGTGTACGTGGGCACCGATATGCTGGGGGTCGCGATTATCGGTCAGGCGATTAACGGTCTGGCCTGGGGATTCCTGGAACCGCTGCAGATGATCTTGATTCAGGAGCGCGCTGACATCAAATACCTGGGGCGCATTACCGGCTTTGTGCGTTTTGGCCTGATGAGCGCCGGCGTGCTGCCGCTGCTGGCGGCTCCGTTTTTGGCGGAGGCTTTGGGTGTCCAGACGGTACTGTTTGGGGCATCGACCATTATTGCGCTGGTAGGAACGCTGTTCTTTGTCACACAAGGGAGGCGCCAGAGGCGTTAGCTATACATTCAATTCTAATTTAATACCACTCACCAGAGAATTTCGACCGTTCACCGATGATTGGAACAGATTGATAAGTGGTATTAAAAACACGTTAGGTGTATGTCTATAATTGGTATCGAAAATAAACGCGATGTATAGAGTTGCGTGCAGGACAGAAAGGAAAAGCCATGAAGGAAACCGAGAAGATCGAGATCATGCATTTCGACCAGGAGGGCTACCTCGAGGACGGCAAGGCGCTCTACGAGACCGGCAAGAAGATGACCGCGCTCGCCGACAAGGTCGCCGACGAGGGCTACGACGCCGTGTTCCTGATGGGCGTCGGCGGCACCTGGGACGAGCTCATGCAGCTCGAGTACCTCATGAACAAGTTCGGCGACCGCGACCTCGAGGTCTACCTGATCCACGCCGCCGAGTGGAACGTCTCCGGCCACAAGCGCATGACCGAGAAGTCCGTCGTGCTCACCGCCTCCGAGTCCGGAACCACCCCCGAGGTCCTCGAGGCCGTCAAGAAGATGAAGGGCATGGGCGTGCGCGTCTACGCCATGACCAAGCCCGAGGGCCCCATCGGCCAGGCTGTGGGTGCCGAGAACTGCGTCAAGATGGCTTCCGATCATGGTAACGGCGGCTGCGAGATGGGCTACTACCTCGCCGACTGCTTCGGCCTGCGCCTGCTCAACCGCCGCGGCTGCTTCCCCAAGTTCGACCTGTTTATCGAGCAGACCAAGGACATCTGGAAGGACATGCTCGATATCCGCAAGCGCTTCGAGCCGCGCGCCGAGGAGCTCGCCAAGAAGTACGCCCTGGCCCCCTACACCATGTTCATCGGCTCCGGCGCCCTGTGGGGCGAGACCATCCTCTTCTCGATGTGCATCCTCGAGGAGATGCAGTGGAAGCGCACCCGCTACATCACCTCGGCCGACTTCTTCCACGGCACCCTCGAGCTCGTGGAGCCCGGCGTCCCGGTCTTCCTGTTCATGGGCGAGGACGAGAACCGCAAGCTCGACGAGCGCGTCCGCGCCTTCCTGACCCGCGGCGTGACCGGCGACACCGACATCAACGTCATCGACACCGCCGAGTTCGCGATCCCCGGCCTTGACGACGAGTTCCGCGTCATCGTGTCCCCGTGGATCCTCTCCTCGCTGATCACCGATCGCCTTGCCGCTTACTACGAGACGGTCACCAAGCACAACCTCAACTACCGTCGCTACTATCACCAGTTCGACTACTAAGAGCAAATAACGTTTGTGTAATTGGGCCTCGCTCCTATATGGAACGGGGCCTCGCTTGGGTTGGAGAGTAATTATGAGCTATCCCCAGCTTGCCGCCATGAATATCAGCCATCGTTATTTTGACCTTGAGGAGTTCTTTTCTTCGGCAGCGGCCTCGGGCTACACGTGTTGCGAGCTTTGGACCGGGGCGATGCATCTGTATGTCGATTGCCATGGATACGATTCGCTCGAGCAGGTGCGGGAGCTATCACAGCGGTATGGGGTTCGGATTGTGGGGCTTTGTCCCGAACAGAACAACCCCAAGCCGTGGAATATCGCGGCGCGCGGGAATGAGGCGCGCGCCCGCACGCTCGCGTACTTTAAGAACGTTGTGGATATCGCGACGGAACTTGGAGCCGAGCAGGTCATGGTCTCGAGCGGCTGGGCATTTTTGAACGAGCCGATCGAGGACGCGTGGGGTCGCAGCGCCTCGATGCTGCGTGCGATTGGCGAGCATGCGGGAGAGCGCGGCGTGCGACTGGTGCTCGAGGCCCTACAGCCGGTTGAGTCGATGATCGTGAACTCGGCGGCCGACACGAAGCGCATGATCGAGGCAGTTGATCATCCGGCACTTAAGGCGTGTCTGGATTTGGGCGCTATGGCGGTGGCAGGGGATACCATCGACGATTATTTCGATCTGCTTGGCGATGATGTCGCCCACGTGCATTTTGTCGATGTTGCGGCAGACGGCACGACGCATCTTGCCTGGGGTGACGGCGACCGCGATATGCGCGCCGACCTGGATAGGCTGGTGGCGCGCGGCTATCGCGGAGTTGTTTCGGCCGAGACCTATGACTGGCGCTATTTTGCCGACCCCGCAGCTGCCGATGCGCAGGTAATGGCAGAGTATCGTCGTGCGATTGGCGCCTAAGTGGGACAGGGCGCCGAGCTGGCGTTTGGCGAATTTTAGTTTGGCGCTCTCTGAGAAATGGGACAGACTTTCCGCTTGAAGCCCAACCGGAAAGCCTGTCCCGGAATGAGCCTCCAGAATGGGATGTACTTTCCGTATGCGGTCCTATCCGGAAAGTACATCCCATTCCAAGCCCAAATTCCGGGACGCACTTTCCGCTGAAGACCTCAACCGGAAACCGCATCCCAGTTTTTGGCTGGCGGGCGGGATGTGCCTCCTCCATTGTTTCCAAATGAATACGCTGTGAGCCGAGGGGGACGGTTCTCCCCGCAAACACTCTAGTATGCTAAAGTACCCAGAAGACCGGCGGAGCTATGCCGGTCTTCTGTTCTATATGAAGTACAACATGAGGAGGCTCACCAGATGACGGCCACACCGTGGGGATTCCGGGACATATTGCCCGAGGAGGCTCAGGCGCGCGAGGAGATTGCGCTGACGGTGAAGGGCTGCTTTAGGGAGCATCATTATTTTCCGGTCGAGACGCCGCTGCTCGCGGATAAGGGTTCGCTCGAGGAGGGCGGCCGTATCGCGGACACGCCGTTCAAGCTTTTTGACGACGATGGCCGCCTGCTGGTGGTTCGCCCCGACAACACGCTGCCCATCGTGCGCCTGGTCTCGACCCGTATGCGCGCGGCCGACCTGCCGCTTCGCCTGCGCTACGAGGCGCCGGTGGTCCGCGAGTGCCAGCGCAATGCCGGCGGCTCGCGTCAGTTTACCCAGCTGGGCTTTGAGCTCATCGGCGCGGGCGATACCGCGGGCGATGTCGAGATTGTCTCGTTGGTCGCCGAGGCCGTGCGTAAGCTCGCACTGCCCGATGCGCGCATTATCGCAGGTAGCGTGCGTCCGTTTAAGGAGCTGCTCGCGGCGTGCGAGGATCGCGAGCTGGCCGCCGAGGCCCTGCGCTGCGTGCACGCCAACGACTTTGTGGGCCTCGATGCCCGCGTGGCGGCAAGCGCCGAGTCCGATGCCGTCAAGGCCGCCATTAGCGAGCTGCCGCGCCTGCATGGCGGCGCCGAGGTGCTCGACCGCGTGGATGCGTTGCTGGCGGCGGCCGGTATCGTCGCGCCGCTCACACGCGAGCTGCGAGCCCTGGTTGAGGGCCTGGCTCCCGAGGACGCCCAGGTGCTGTCGTTCGATTTCTCCATTATGAACTCTTTCGATTACTACACGGGTCTGGTCTTTAAGGCCTATGCCGGCGGCTTGCCCGATCCGGTGGGCTCGGGCGGTCGCTACGACTCCATCTTTACCGGAGCGTTCGGCAACGGCATCGAGGTGCCGGCGGCGGGTTTCGCCTTTTCGCTCGAGCGCCTGGAGGCCGCGCGCACCTCGGCAGAGGACGCTGCTTCCGACGGCGATCACGCCGCGGGCCGTGGCGCCGAGGGTCCGCTGCGCATTGCCGTGCCCAAGGGTTCGCTTAAGGCAGACACGCTCGACGTGCTCGAGGCCGCGGGCCTGGACGTCTCTGAGTTGCGTGACCCCGGCCGTCACCTCATCGTGCGCGGCCGTGACACACACGTCGGTGAGGGCACGGTCGGCGATATCGAGTTTGTTATCGTGCGACCCAGCGATGCGCCCGCCTTTGTGGGCTGCGGCGGCGCCGATTGCGGCATCTGCGGCTGGGATTCGCTCATCGAGGCCGACCTCAACCTGCTGCAGCTGGTCGACCTGGGCTATGGCCTGTGCACCTTTATCGAGGCGGAGCCCGCGTGGCGCGCCGGCCAGGCCGAGCGCAACTATGCCCGACGCGGTTCGCTTCGCGTGGCAACCAAGTACCCGCGCATCGCGAGTGCCTGGTATGCCGAGCGCGGTGTGAACGCCGATATCGTTTCGCTGCACGGCAACATCGAGCTGGGACCCATCGTCGGCATGACCGATCGCATCGTGGATATTACCGCTACGGGTGCCACGCTGCGCGATAACGACCTGGTTATTACTGGTCTCATTATGGACTGCACGGCGCGCTTTTTTGTCAACCCGGGTGCCGCTCGCTTAGATCCGCGCGTACGCAATCTGGCAGATCGCTTGGCGGCGGCCGTTAAGGACAAACATTTTGAGCCCGTTGCGGGCTCGGCACAATAGCGCGAGCACGCACGGGCGCCCCAACGTCTGGGCTGCGGGCCGATGGGCGCCGCCGCCCGGCCTCTCGTTTTTCGAACACAACCTCGACCGATAGGGGATACCGATATGAAGACTATCAAGCTTGCTCCCGGTGAGCGTCTCGTTACCAACCAGCTCAACCGTAAGGACGTGCTGCCGCAAAACATCGTCGACGCCGCCCGCGATATCGTGGCCAACGTGCGCGCCAACGGCGATGCCGCGGTGCGCGACTATTGCATGCGCTTTGACGGTGTTGAGCTGCAGAGCTTCCGTCTGCCGCAAGAGCAGATCGATGCCGCGCTCGAAGGCCTCGACCCGGCCTTTGTCGCGGCGCTCGAGAAGGCTGCGCGCCAGATTCGCGAGTTCCACCAGCGCGAGGTCGAGCAGAGCTGGTTTACCACGCGTGCAGATGGCACCATGCTCGGCGTTAAGGTGACCCCGCTTGCGGCGGCCGGCATCTACGTGCCGGGCGGTCGCGCGCAGTATCCCTCCACGGTGCTCATGAATGCCATTCCCGCCAAGGTCGCCGGCGTCGAGCGCGTGGTCATGGTGACCCCGCCGCAAAAAGATGGCCTGATCAGTCCCTACACGCTCGCGGCGGCAAAGCTCGGCGGCGTGGACGAAATCTATATGGTGGGCGGCGCTCAGGCCGTGGCCGCGCTGGCATACGGTACCGAGACCATTCCGCGCGTCGACAAAATCACCGGTCCGGGCAACGCCTTTGTTGCCGCGGCCAAGCAGATTGTCTCGGGCGACGTGGGCATCGACATGGTCGCCGGCCCCTCCGAGGTCTGCGTGCTGGCCGATGCCACGGCCAAGCCCATGGTGGTCGCGGCCGACCTGATGGCCCAGGCCGAGCACGATCCGCTAGCAGCCTGCTATCTGGTGACCTGCGACGAGCAGTTTGCGCGCGAGGTCGAGGCAGGTATCGACATTTTGGTGGGACAGTCCCCGCGTGCCGAGATCACGCGCGCCTCGCTCGACAACGAGGGCACCATCGTGGTGGCCGCCGATATGGCTGCAGCCGTCGAGGCGGTGAACACCGTGGCGCCCGAGCACCTGGAGCTGCACTGCAAGGATGCGATGGGCCTGCTCGGCGGCATTCGCAACGCCGGCGCCATCTTTGTGGGCGCTTGGAGCTCCGAGCCGCTTGGCGATTATGTTGCCGGCCCCAACCACACGCTGCCGACCGGCGGCACGGCCATGTTCTCCAACCCGCTTTCGGTCGAAGAATTCGTCAAGCGCTCGAGTGTCATTTGCTATACGCCCGAGGGCCTGCTCTCCGACGCTCCCGCCACACAACGTCTAGCCGAGGCCGAGGGCCTGTGGGCGCACGCGCTTTCCGCCGCGCTGCGTCGCCGTGTGCTGGAGCAGGGCGAGGGTGCCGTGAGTGCTGAGTCTCTGGCCGCGGCCGACCTGACCAAGGTCGCCTGGCCGGGCGACGCCGTGGCCACGGTCGCCGAGGGTGTGGACCTAGCGGCTGCAAGTGCGGATGGCGCTGGCGCGACCGGCGAGGAGGCCTAAAATGGCCGAACTCACGCCCCGCATGAAGGAGCTCGTCCAGCCCTACTTGGCTGGCATTGAGCCCTACGATCCCAACTTTACGCCCGCGCGCATCAACCTTTCGGCCAACGAGAACACCTATCCCGTGCCGGCTGGCGTGCGCGAGGCGGTCGACGCCGCCCTGGCTGCCACGCCGCTCAACCGCTACCCCGATCCCATGTCCTGTGACCTGCGCGACGAGCTTGCCGCTTGGCATGGCGTGGCGCGCGAGAATATCTGCGTGGGCAACGGCGGCGACGAGCTGCTCTATAACTACCTGCTGGCGTTTGGCGGCGCGGGGCGGACCCTGCTCAACTGTCCGCCGTGTTTTAGCGAGTATGCGTTCTTTGCGTCGCTCTGTCAGACCGAGGTGCGCGACGTGTGGCGCGACCCGGCGACCTTTGAGCTCAACCAGACTGCCGTGCTCGCGGTGGCGCCCGAGTGCAACCTGGCCATAGTGACCTCGCCCAATAACCCCACGGGTGACGTGGCACCGCTCGACTTTGTCGCGGCCCTGTGCGATGCGTGCCCCGGCGTGGTGATGGTCGACGAGGCCTACGTGGAGTTTGCCGATGATTCGTTTGGCGCGGCCACCACAGCGCAGGGACTTATCGCCGAGCATCCCAACCTGGTGATCCTGCATACGCTGTCCAAGGCGTTTGGCGCCGCCGGCACGCGTCTGGGCTATGTGATTGCGGCGCCCGAGGTCATCGACGTGTTCGCGGCGATTCGCCAGATCTATTCGGTCAACGTGCTGAGCCAGGCGGCGGCGCTTGCCTGCGTGCGCGCCCGCGATGCGTATGCGCCCGTGGTGGCACAGGTCGCATCCGAGCGCGAGCGCGAACTGTGTGCCCTGCGCGCAATGGCTGCCGGGGGTCTGCCCGTGGAGGCATGGCCGAGTGCGGCGAACTTTGTGCTCGTGCGCACGCCGCATGCTACGCGCGTGCGTGAGCGCCTGCGCGACGAGTATTCGATTTTAGTGCGCGACTTTAGCTACGCGCCGGGGCTTGCGGACTGTCTGCGCATTACCGTGGGCACCCCGCAGGAAAACGATGAGGTGCTGGCTGCGTTTGCCGCGCTGGTGAAGGAGGAGATGTAGATGAGCCGTTATGCCGAGGTGACCCGCAAGACGGGGGAGACCGACATTGTTGTCAAACTCGACCTGGACGGATGCGGCGTGTGCGATATCTCGACCGGCGTGCCGTTTTTCGACCACATGCTCAACGCCTTTGGCCGCCATGGCCTGTTTGATTTAACGGTGCATGCAGTAGGCGACGTGGAGGTCGACGCGCACCATACCGTCGAGGACACGGGCATTGTGCTGGGTGAGGCGTTTTGCCAAGCGCTGGGCGACAAGGCGGGTATTACGCGCTTTGCAGACGCGGCGATTGCCATGGACGAGACGCTCGTGATGGCCGCCGTGGACATTTCGGGTCGCGGCCAGGCCTACTGCGAGCTGCCCGTGCCGACCGAACGTGTGGGCAGCTTCGATACCGAGCTGGCCGTCGAGTTCTTCTATGCCTTTGCGCGCGATGCCAAGCTCACGCTGCACGTGCGCGAGCTCGCAGGCGGCAACTCGCATCACATTATCGAGGCCGCCTTTAAGGCCGTGGGCCGCACGATGCGCCACGCCTGCGAGCTCGATCCCCGCGTGCAGGGCATCCCCAGCACCAAGGGCTCGCTGTAGCCTGCCAAAAAGGGACAGGTTTATTTTGGCAGGTTTTATCTGCGGAAATGCTGTCTCATACGGTGGGTGAACGTTTAACCGACCAAAATAAACCTGTCCCTTTTTGGCAGGTTTTGAATGGGAAAAAGGAGGGTCGCGTGGGCGAACCGAAGATCGTGGTGGTCGACTACCACAAGGGCAACTTGTCGAGCGTCGTGCGCGGGCTTGTGCGCGCCGGTGCCGCCGCCTGCACGTCGGACGATCCGGAGCAGATCCGCCGCGCCGACGGCCTGGTCATCCCGGGCGTGGGTGCGTTCTATGACGCGATCGCCTTTATGCGCCAGAGCGGCGAGGCGGACGCGGTGCTCGACGCCGTTGCCGCCGGAACCCCGCTGTTCGGCATCTGCCTGGGCCTTCAGCTATTTTTTGAGCGCGGCAACGAGGGCGTGCCTGCGGACGAGGGCGCCCTCGCCGACGGCAGCGCCCCCGAGCAGGCTGGCGGTCCCTGGGTCGATGGCCTGGGCATTATGCGCGGTTCGTGCACGCGCTTGGAGTCGAGCCGCCTGAAGGTGCCGCACGTGGGCTGGGACCAGGTGCACATGACGCCCGCTGGTGCGGCCGATCCGCTGCTTGCCGGTTTTGCCGAGGGTGCCAACATGTACTTCACCCACAGCTACGCGGTGGCTGACGACGCCGATGCCGCCGATGTGCTGGCGCGCACACACTATACGCGGAGCTTCCCGTGCATCGTGCGCCATGGCAACGTGTGGGGCTGCCAGTTCCATCCCGAGAAATCCTCCGCGCTGGGTCAGCGCATCCTTAAGAACTTTGTGAGCATCGTCGAGGAGGTTGGCCGATGATCCTGTTTCCCGCAATCGATCTGATCGGCGGCAAGGTCGTGCGCCTGGAGCGCGGTGACCGCAGCCGCTGCAAGGTATATTCCGACGACCCCGTGGCCGTTGCCCGCTCGTTTGCCGAACAGGGCGCGAGCTGGGTGCACGTCGTCGACCTGTCCGCTGCCTTTGGCGAGGACGAGGGCGCACGCGCTGCCAACTCGGCGGCGATTAAGGCCATCTGCGGCGTCGACGGTCTGTCCGTGGACGTGGGCGGCGGCGTCCGCTCGCTTGCGCGCATCGACGAGTTGGCAGGCTACGGCGCATGCCGTATCGCGCTGGGCACCGTGCTGGTGACCGAGCCGGGTTTTGCCGAAGTGGCAGCCCAAGGCTTTGGCGAGTTGCTGGTGGCAGACATCGCCGCGCGCGACGGTCAGGTCAAGGTGAACGGCTGGCGCGACGGCGCAGGTGTGGCGCTCGACGATGCCGTGGCGCAGCTTTCCGATCTGGGCTTTAAGCATCTGGTGTATACCGACATCGCGCGCGATGGCATGCAGACGGGTATCGATGTGGCGGCGTATCGCCATGTGGCCGAGGTCGCGGGATTTCCCGTCGTGGCTTCGGGCGGCATCTCGACGCTCGACGACATCCGCGCACTGGCCGCGGTGGGTGAGGGCGCGATTGAAGGCGCCATTACCGGCCGTGCGCTCTACGAGGGCAACTTTACGCTGGCCAAGGCGCTGGCCGCCGCCCGAGGGGAGGAGTAGCCCATGCTTACCAAGCGCGTAATTCCCTGTCTGGACGTCAAGGACGGCCGCGTGGTCAAGGGAGTTAACTTTGTGAGCTTGCGCGATGCGGGCGATCCGGTAGAACTGGCCCGCGCCTACGACCGCGAGGGTGCAGACGAGGTCGTCTTCCTGGACATTACCGCGACGAGCGACAACCGCGCGACGACCATCGAGATGGCGGCACATGCGGCCGAGGAGCTCGCCATTTCCTATACCGTGGGCGGCGGCTTTCGCGACCTGGCGGGCATGCGCACCATGGTTGCCGCCGGTGCCGACAAGGTGTCGCTCAACTCGGCGGCCGTGCGCGATCCGTCGCTGATTAGCCAAGCTGCCGCGGCGTTTGGCAGCCAGGCCGTGGTCGTGGCGATCGATGCCAAGCGCGTCGGCCTGCCCGGCGCATCCGGTGCCGACAAGTGGGAGGTCTTTACCGCAGGAGGTCGCAACGCCACGGGCATCGACGCGGTGGCGTGGGCCGAGGAGGCGGCTCGTCGCGGCGCCGGCGAGATCTTGCTTACCAGCATGGACCGCGACGGCACCAAGGCCGGCTTTGATTTGGCGCTCACCCGCGCCGTAGCCCGCGCGGTGCCAATCCCCGTCATCGCGAGCGGCGGCGTGGGCACGCTCGAGCATTTTGCCGAGGGCGTGATCGAGGGCGAGGCCGACGCCGTGCTGGCGGCGAGCGTCTTTCACTTTGGAACCTTCAGCATTCGCCAGGTGAAGGAGTATATGGCCTCTCAAGGCATCCCTGTCAGGTTGGACTTCTAGCGCTGCGGCTTGCCCAGGCACCCGACCTTCCGGCTCCAACCCTCCTCGCGTACTTAAGTACGCGTCGTCGGGCTTGTCGCTCGGAATCTCGGGCACCTGGACAACCCTCGCCGACCTGCGAAGTTTGAATTTGGGGAGAGAAATGGAAGAGATAACCGATCCTTCAAAGCTTGCGTACGACGCCCGCGGGCTGATTCCTTGTGTGGTTCAGCAGTATGACACCGGCGAGGTGCTCATGGTTGCCTGGATGAACGAGGAGTCGGTGGGGCTGACGCTCAAGACCGGCACCACGTGGTTTTGGAGCCGCAGTCGCCAGGAGCTCTGGAACAAGGGCGCGACGAGCGGCAACATGCAGGAGGTTCGCGAACTCTGGGCCGACTGCGATAGCGATACGCTGCTGGTCAAGGTCGACTCGCCGGGTCCGGCCTGCCATACCGGCAACCGTACCTGCTTCTTTAAGAAACTCGCGTAGGGCGGGCGCTCGACCAGGCGCTTGGCCAACCAGAAAGGATTGAACCATGGGTGTGCGTACCGCAAATGTTCAGGATGGAAATATCGGCGAGACGCTAACGGGGCTGGCCGAGGTGATTCACGGTCGTCGCGATGCGTCGCCGCAGGAAAGCTATACCGCTCGACTGCTGACCGATGTGGAGGATGAGCTGCTCAAGAAGCTTGCCGAGGAGGCGAGCGAGGTGATCATGGCCTGCAAGGATAACGACCATGATCACATTCGCTACGAGGCTGGCGACCTGGTCTACCACCTGCTCGTGACGCTTGAGCGCTACGGCATTACCCTCGACGAGCTGGCCGGCGAACTCAACGCCCGCCGCCACTAGTCGTTAAAGAACGTCCCCGATGACCATAGAAGTTGCGGTGGAATAGTACTTGTTTGACGGTCTTAGGGCTATAAATAGGAGCTATTTCACCGCAACTTATGAAGGGATGGCTAGGCGAGGGGTGTGGACTCCCATTCGCCGGTGGGGTGGGGGATGTCGAAGGTTCGGTAGCCGCAGTCGTAGGCATGGGCTTGGGCCTCGCGGATATTCCAGCAAATATCACAGGCGCGGTGCGCATCCGAGCCAAAGGTAATCGGCACCTCGGCATGGGCAAAGCAGCGCAAAAGGCCGGTCGCGGGATAGTAGTCGTCGAGCCCCTTGCGCGGTGCGGCCGTCGAGACCTCAACGCGGCGGCCCGTATCGTGCGCACACTCGGCCATCTGCTGCCAAAACGGTGCGGGGTCAAAATCGGGCGCAAAGCCTTCCTTCGAAAAGCGCATGACCAGGTCGGGGTGAGCCATCACATCAAAGTTGAGCGAGCTTTCGCAGGCGCGGCACCATTCATCGACGTAGCGCTCCCACACGCCGCGCACACCTAAGTTTTCCCAAACGTGCAGGTTGGTGTCGTCGTCGATCCAGCCGCAGCGTGAGTCGGGCGTATCGGGGCGTGCGACGCCCTCTGTCCCCGTCGTGCCCGCAGCGCCTGCCATGATATTGCCCGGGTTACCAATCCAATGCACGCTGCCCAGGCGTACGACGGCGCCCCGGGACCAGCGCTCAACCAAAGGCTCGCAGCCTTCGTACCAATCGCACTCAAAGCCATAGACAAGCTCAAGCTCCGGCGCAATCTGCGCGGCAAGCTTGCGGGCATCCTCAAAAGCCAGACGATGCGCCGGCAGGTCGCCCTCGACAACCTGCACCTCGCAGGTGGCATCCATGCTGGCAGGCAGGGTAAGGTGATCGGTCGAGACCATGGTGCGGCAACCGGCCGCAGCAGCGGCGCGGACGTTGTCTTCAAACGAGGCGTGTCCGTCCGAAAACGAGGTGTGAGTATGGCAATCGACCAGCGGGCAAGCAGGCATGGTGGCTCCTTTACGTCAAGCGAATCTGCTCCATTGTAACGGCGCGGCCCCCAGTGCGATGTGCGCGCCGGGGGTCGAAATCGACTGGAAAGGACGGGCGGCGCATAAGGGCGGGCTCGCGACATCGGCCTTGCTTCGAATCATGTACCTCAGCCTCCAAAACCGACAAAAAATGACATGTTTGGAGGCTGATGTACATGTTTGGCCGAGGCGGTGGAGTGTCGGTTCTTGCAGACAAGGAAAATCGCGCTCATCGCGCGCCGCCACACTTGCGCCGCTCGCGATGTGCTAGCGTTTGGGTGAATAAAACGAGCCCGTGCGGAAAGGAGCCGGACCGTATGCAACGTGGAACTACATCTCCGCTGTCCCGCGAGACCGATGCGCCCGAAACCATCGTCAAGCTGGAGTGCGACATCGACGACGCGTCGCCCGAGGTGCTCGCCTACGCCTCCGACCGCCTGCGCGAGGCCGGCGCGCGCGAGGTGCACTGGCTGCCCCTCTATTGCAAGAAAGGCCGTCCTGGCTGGCAGTTGCAGGTAATCTGCACCCACGAGGATATCGAGCGCCTGCAGACGATCATCTTTTTGGAAACCACGACCAATGGCATCCGCCGCCAGGTTATGGAGCGCGTTTGCCTGCCGCGCTACTTTGAGCGCGTAACGACGCCGTGGGGCGAGGTGTCCGTCAAGGTGGCCACCTTGCCCGACGGCAGTGAGCGTGCGGCGCCCGAGTACGAAGACTGCGCCCGCCTTGCCCGTGAGCACAATGTGCCGCTCCAACGCGTGATGCAGGCGGCCCAGAGCGCGGCACTGCGATTTGAATAACGCGGCTGGTGGCGACATTCCGCGCCCGGCCACGTCAACCCCACCCCGAAAGGACCTCCATGAAATACCTCATCGCTTCTGACATCCACGGCTCGGCATATTGGACCGAGCGCCTCTGCGCCGCCATCGAAGCCGAGCAGCCCGACCGCATCGTCCTGCTGGGCGACCTGCTTTATCACGGTCCGCGCAACGACCTGCCGCGCGACTACGCTCCCAAGCGCGTGATCCCGCTGCTCAACGCCCTGGCCGACCGCATTATCGCGGTGCGAGGCAACTGCGACGCCGAGGTTGACCAGATGGTTCTCGACTTTCCCGTCATGGCCGACTACGCCACACTGTTCGACGAGGTCGGCCGCGAGCTGTTCCTGACGCACGGCCACGTCTTTGGCGCCGGCATGCACAACAGCGTCGATCACGCGCCCGCGCTGCCCGAGGGCTCCGCGCTCGTCTACGGTCACACGCACGTCAAGGTCAACGAGGAAAGCACCGCGCACCCGGGTCTGTGGCTCTTCAATCCCGGCAGCGTGAGCATCCCCAAGGACGGCACGCACAGCTATGGTATCTACGAGGGCGGCGCGTTCCGCCATGTGATCATGGAGGAGGACTAACCATGGCCGAGCACATGGCTCAGCAAAATGCCGAAGGTTCGCGCGACCTGTCCACGCTGGTCGATGCATCGGCCGAGTTACAACATCTGGTACAGACTATCTGGCGCCTGCGTCAGCCCGACGGCTGCCCGTGGGACCGTGAGCAGACGCACCAGAGCATTGGCAAGAACATGATCGAGGAGGCCTACGAGGCGCTCGACTGCATCGAGGCGGATGACGCGGCCCATCTTCGCGAGGAGCTGGGCGATGTGCTCATGCAAGTCGTGCTGCATGCACAGGTTGCGGCGGACGCCGGCGAGTTTACGCTGGCCGACGTGGCGCGCGATATCGACGCCAAGCTCATTCGCCGCCATCCGCACGTGTTTGGCGATGTGGATGCCGACAACTCCGACGAGGTGCTCAAGATTTGGGACGAGGTCAAACTTGCCGAGAAGGCTGCCAAGGACCAGGCCGTGGCGGCGGGCGATGCTGCGCCCGAGGGCCTGCTCGACGGCGTGCCCACGCATCTGCCGGCGCTGATGCAGGCTCAGAAGGTGTCGCGCAAGGCGGCTGCCGTGGGCTTTGAGTGGGATACGGTCCAGGACGTGTGGGACGAGGTCGCCGAGGAACGTGCCGAGTTTGAGGCCGAGGAGCCCGGCTCGCCCGAGCGCGAGAT
Organism: Collinsella sp. HCP3S3_D1; assembly: GCF_052064015.1. Taxonomy (NCBI): domain Bacteria; kingdom Bacillati; phylum Actinomycetota; class Coriobacteriia; order Coriobacteriales; family Coriobacteriaceae; genus Collinsella; species Collinsella sp. HCP3S3_D1. The sequence goes on along the minus strand of NZ_JBQHWK010000006.1, from coordinate 94,254 downwards.
GGAGTTTGGCGACCTGCTCTTTGCCCTGGTCAACGTTGCGCGCAAAGAGGGCATCGACGCCGAGAGCGCCCTTCGTGCCAGCACGGCAAAGTTCCGCCGCCGTTGGGCCGCGATGGAGCAGATGGCGGCCGATGCCCATGTTGATCTTGCCGAGCTTTCGACCCACGGGCTCAACGACCTGTGGGATGCCGCAAAGGCAGAGGAGTAGGACTGCGGGAACGACGGGCTGACACGCCTCATCGTTCCCGCTAAATTTTTCGAAAATCAAGTGTATCCCTCGGCTAACTTAGGGCATAATGCAAAAAGTGCGACATGGCTAACTTACGGAGGCGCACCGACGGTGCACGGTCAGCCGGTCGCTTGCATCCACTACGTTTCCAAGTGAGAGGGAGACAACATGAGTGACATTTTGGACGTCTACGGTCGTGAGGTGCTCGACAGCCGCGGCAACCCCACCGTCGAGGTCGAGGTCGTGCTCGAGGATGGCAGCTTCGGTCGCGCGATGGTGCCTTCGGGCGCTTCGACCGGCGCCTTTGAGGCATGTGAACTGCGCGACGGCGACAAGGGTCGCTACCTGGGCAAGGGCGTTTCGCAGGCCGTCGAGCACGTCAACAACGAGTGCGACAACGCCGTCGTGGGCCTCGATGCCTTCGATCAGCGTGCCATTGACGCCGCACTGATTGCCGCCGACGGTACACCCAACAAAACCAAGCTCGGTGCCAACGCCATTCTGGGCGTATCGCTGGCCGTTGCCCGCGCTGCGGCAGAGTCGGCGGGCCTGTCACTGTACCAGTACCTGGGCGGCGTTAACGCCCATCTGCTGCCAACGCCCATGATGAACATCCTCAACGGTGGCGTGCATGCCGACAACAACGTTGACTTCCAGGAGTTCATGATCATGCCGGTGGGCGCCCCGAGCTTTGCCGAGGGCCTGCGCTGGTGCGCCGAGGTCTACCACACCCTCAAGGGCGTGCTGCACGAGGCCGGCCTGGGCGGCGGCGTGGGCGACGAGGGCGGCTTTGCCCCCAACCTTAAGACCAATGCCGAGCCGTTCGAGTACATCACCAAGGCCGTCGAGAAGGCCGGCTTTAAGCCCGGCGTTGACTTCATGTACGCCATGGATCCGGCTTCCACCGAGTTCTACAACGCCGAGACCGGCATGTACGAGCTCAAGGGCGAGGGCGTTGAGTATACGAGCGCCCAGATGGTCGATTACTGGGAGAAGCTCGTCGACACCTATCCCATCATCTCCATCGAGGACGGCATGGCAGAGGAGGACTGGGACGGCTGGGTTGAGCTCACCCGCCGCATTGGCAACAAGGTGCAGCTTGTAGGCGACGACCTGTTCGTCACCAACACCGAGCGCCTCAAAAAGGGCATCGAGCTGGGCGCCGCCAACGCGATTCTGGTCAAGGTCAACCAGATCGGCACGCTCACCGAGTCACTCGAGGCCATCGAAACTGCCAAGGAGGCCGGCTATGCTTGCATCGTGAGCCACCGTTCCGGCGAGACCGAGGACTCCACCATCGCTGACCTGGTCGTGGGTGTTAACGCCGGCCAGATCAAGTCGGGCGCCCCGTGCCGCAGCGACCGTATCGCCAAGTACAACCAGCTCATCCGCATCGAGGACGAGCTCGAGGGCAGCGCGCGCTACGCCGGCAAGGCCGCGTTCTACAACATTCGCTAGACAGCGGCGTGTGTGGGGGCGGGGCTGACTCGGATTCGTCTCGCTTCCGCCGGGCGCTGCTGAGCACCATTGGGCACTGGGCCATACGGCTCAGCGCCTTTTTTATGTCGAGCAAAGGCTGGCGAAGGCGGTGCGGGCGCTCGTGCTATAACTAAAAGACTTAGCGCAAACAAACCTCAACCGCACAAGGCGCACATGGATCAGATTTACGACAACAGGTATTATTCCGCCGGTTCGCGCGAGCCGTCGCCTCGCCTCGCACCTACCGTGCAGCTCGGCGGGTCCGACTACGCCGGCGCCGATCGACGCGCACAGCGTCCGACAAGTGCCTCACACCCCCGTGCTCAAATGAATATGCCGACGGACTGCCCGTCACGTTCGGCGCGCCCGACGCATGCTTCGCGTACGCAGCGCCCCTCGGCTCAAACACACGAAAAGTCGACCAGGCCCTCGAACCGTCTTTCGGGCTCGGACTTCATGCACTACGCCAACGACAACGCGGTGGTCAAGGCGATCTACGACTTTACCCATGGACCCCAGCGCGGGCTGTTTATTGGCATTGTCGTCGTTCTGGTACTCGTGAGCCTGTACTTTCCCGTGCGCGACCTCTACGTCGCCAAACGCTCGAACGATATTTTGGCCAAGCAAGTAGAGATCCGCCAGCAGTACAACGATGAGCTGCAGAAAAGCGTCGACAAACTGCTCTCGGAGGAGGGCATTAAAGACGCGGCGACCGAGGACCTGGGCCTGGTGATGCCCGGCGAGACCAAGATTGACGTGCTAGGCCTGGACGACGATTCGGACGCGTCGTCGAGCAAAAAGTCTTCGAACGCCAAGAAGGCCAGCGAAGTCGTCAAAGAGATCGAAGAGGTCGGCAAGGACGCGCCGTGGTACATCCAGGCGCTCGACATACTGTTTGGGTTTAACGGTGTCGAGGGCCAGACGGTCGTGTCCAACGGCAAATAGCGCCCGGAGGGGAGCCCGCAATGGCAGATTGCAAACGATATAAGGTGGCGGCGATCGACCTGGGAACGGTGTCGTCGCGCCTAGTGTTGGCCCAGGTCGAGGGCGGGGCGATCGTGGAATCGTCCAAGCATACCGAGATTACCGACTTGGGCGAGGGCGTGGATGCGACGGGGCGCTTTTGCGAGGCGGCCGTTGAGCGCGTGCTCGCTGCGTGCCGAATGTTTGTGGACGAGGCCCGTGCCTTTGGGGCCGCGTGCATCTGCACCACGTGCACGAGTGCCGCGCGTGATGCGTCCAATGCCGCGCTACTGCTGGACGGCCTGCGCGAGCTGGGGCTCGAGCCGCAGGTGATTCCGGGCGAGGTCGAGGCGCGTCTGACGTTTTTTGGCGTGGCACACGACTTTGCGGGCGAACGCATCATCGTTGCCGATTCGGGCGGCGGATCCACGGAGCTCGCGACGGGCGTTTATGCACCGGAGCGCGGCATCTTCGCTCTGGAGGGAACGCGCTCGCTGGATATCGGTTGCCGCCGCGTGACCGAGCGGTTTTTCTCGGCGCTGCCGCCGTCAACGGACGAGCTTGCGGCTGCTGCCGGCTGGGCAAACGAGCAGTTTGCGGGCTATTTTGAGAGCCTGCCTGTCGACTTTGAGCGCGCCGAGCGCCTGGTGGCGGTGGGTGGTACCGTCACTACGCTCGTGGCACTCGTCCACGAACTGGAGCCGTATGATTCGAGCTTTGTGCACCTGCGCGAGCTTTCGCTGGAGCAGGTTTCGGCCGCTATCGAGCGCATGTCCGCGCTGGATGTTGCGGGCATCGCCGCGTTACCGGGCGTGCAACCCAAGCGCGCGGGCGTGATTTTGGCTGGTGCCGCTGTGATTCGCGAGCTCATGCGAGCCGGCGGTTACGACACGCTCACCGTAAGCGAGAACAGCCTGCTTGCCGGCATGGCCGCCACCATCAACGAGGTTCTCGACGGCGCGACCCCCACCATCGCCTGGACCCCCGGCCTCAGCGCCTTCCAAGAGTAGTCTTTTTGGGACGGTGCTTTTTAGCTGCATCGCCCACTCGAGACCTTCCGCGATTGAGTTTTCTGGGACCTGTCTCTATAGTTTTGTCAACCGCGTGCTTCGCGTCATTTCGGCATGACGCATCCGGACGCCCGACGTCCCGCTTCCCCTTCGGCTGATCCCGCCGCCCGCCAGGCCGCGTACGTCGACCATTGGGACACGAGGCGAAGGCGGGTTAAACTGAAAGGACTGACCCCGGAGGAGTTCCGGAGCCAGTCCTTCGCGGCGTAGTCTTTATTTAAGCCGTCCAAGTTTTGGGATGCAGTTCACCATGCGTGCCTCCGTTTCTCGGGATCGGAATCCCGGGTCGCGAGACTTACACAGACAATTTTACTCAAACGTGCCGGTCTCAAAGCCCTCGCTAGGGGTTAATACGGTGCAGATGGCATCGTCCTTACCGAATTCCACGACCTCCATAGCAGGCGCATCGTACTGATTCTCAGACATTTGCAGGCCTCCTTTCCTCCTGTAATTTTGCAATGCGATTTATTATCTTATTCGTTGACGACTGACGGTCAACAAGAGGGGACTGATATTTTGGAAATCCCCACATATGCTGTACCTATGGTAACTTTTTATCGGATTCGTGAATAATGGCTTTCCACCTGGGGTCATGTGGCATATTCCGTTGCGCTTGCCAGTACCATCCCCACCAGATAGGAGTAATATGCCTACTATGGGTTGTTCCGATATGCTGACGGGGCGGTTACCATGGGAATCCTCGCTGCCATTGCGGGCTATCTGAACAGATCGGAAAGACGACGACATTGCTTGAAAGTACCGTTTGCCAAATCATCCGTTCGGCGTTCTCCGAAGACGGGTCGCTGAAGTTGCCGGAGGGCCTTGAGCCTTCGGTTGTGTATGCCGAGCTGCAGGCCCAGGCTATCCCCGGGTTTGCGTTGTTGCCGGGCGGGCTGCTTGACGCCTGTGCCGACAACGCGCTTGCCGCCGCCTGGCTCAACCACGATCTATGTCGCCGTGCCTTGTTTGGGCATTTGCTTGACGTGCAGGATGAGGTGCTCTCCGTTTTGGAGGCAAAGGGTATCCCGACCGTCATCCTAAAAGGCGCGGCGGCGGGCATGCTGTATCCTGATCCGGGCTTGCGCTCCTATGGTGACATCGACTTCATGGTGTCTCCTGCCGATTTTAAGCGCGCCCGCGCTGCGTTGGCGGCCGCAGGTTTTGAGGACAAGGACGACGACGGCGTTTGCGATCACCACGTAGGGTTGGACAAGGACGGCGTGCGCCTGGAGCTTCATTGGGAGCCAAACGGCATTCCCCAGGACACGCCCGGCTTGAAGGTCCTGTTCCAGGAGGCGCTCGGACACATGGAAGCAGCTTGCGTGCAGGGGCACAGCTTTCCCGTGTTTCCCCCCATGGTCAACGGCGTCGTTTTGCTGCTTCATGCGCGCAAGCACCTGGCGCTCGGGGGTTTGGGCTTCCGCCAGGTGATTGACTGGATGCTGTTTGCGAAGGCATATCTCGCCCATGATGGCTGGACGGAGTTTTCCGAGCTTTTGGGCGATGAGCGCGTCAAGCGCACGGCAACGTGCCTCACGCGTTTCTGCCAGATATACCTAGGCCTTCCCGAGGAGGGCTTCGAATGGTGCGCCGAGGTGGAGCCTGCCGTTTGTGCCGACCTGCTCGAGCATGTGATGCTGCTGGGTAATTTCGGTAAGAAGATCAAGGGCAAGACCGGTGCCACAGCGCTATCGGGAATCCGAGGCCCCGTCGGCTTTTTCATGTATCTCCAAAGAGGCGGCGTATGCAACTGGAAAGCCGCGCGCAAGCATGCGCTGCTGCGTCCTTTCGCCTGGGTGTACCAAGCGGGGCGGTGCGTTCGCGTGATTTTGACGCGCAAGGACATCGCGGGTAGCGTGCGTTTCGATATGGAGGAAACCGCCCGGCGCCGCAACCTCGGTTCGGAGATGGGGCTGTATGATCGCTGATAACGAAACGGTTCCCGTAACCAAAAGCACATTCAGGGAAGTGCTCGCCCGCGACGGCGTGCTCGTGTACCGCACGCGCGGCGTGTCCATGGAGCCCATGCTGCGGCAGGGTCGCGACCTTGTGACCATCAGGGCGGCGAAGCCCGGCGAGCGTTTCCACGAGAACGATGTGGTGCTGTATTACCAGGCGGCTGGTAGGTACGTGCTGCATCGCATCGTGGGGGTGGGCCCCGCGGGCTACGTTATCCTTGGCGACAATTGCGTCACCTATGAACGCGATGTCCCGTTCGAAGACGTGCTCGGCATCCTGGTCTCGTTCGTGCGCGATGGCAAGATGTGCTCGGTCGACGATCCCGATTACCTTGCTTATGTAAGCAAGCTGCGCCGGGGCGAACGCTGCCGTATCGCAAGGCGTCGGCTGGCCATGCGGGCAAAACGGACGCTCAAGCGCGCGTTTCCCAGACTATCAAGGCGTTGGAATCAGCGGAAGCGAGGAAGGGGTAGGTCATGACGCAAAGCGAAGATAGCGAGCGTCTTTTGAGGTTTAGGCTCGCGGGCGTTCCGGTGCAGGTGGCTTCTCGTTTCGGCTTGCTCGAACGGGTTGGCGAGCCGTATCTAGAGGAGCACGCGGACGATGAGCCCTTGTTTACCATAAGGGCCAACGATGACGATCTGGCATTCGATAGGGCGATGGCCCCAGAATACTCCGACCCCTGCGTTGAGCTTTGCACCGTGCACCGGCTGATCGCCGAGAAGGTTGCTCCGCTGCGCCGCGTGGTGTTCCATTCTTGCGTGGTCGAGTATGAGGGACGCGCATTCGCCTTCACCGCACGCAGCGGCACCGGCAAGTCAACGCACGCGCGGCTATGGATGCGATACCTTGGCGACCAGGGGGCGAAGATCCTCTGCGGGGACAAGCCGTTCCTATACGTCCCCGAGCGTGGGGAACCCATGGTCTACGGATGCCCGTGGACGGGCAAGGAGGGTTGGGGCTATAACGGGCACGCCCCGCTTGCGGGCATCTGCGTGCTTCGCCAGGCACCAACTTGCTCCATCGAGCGCTTGGCCCCAGCCGATGCCTCGGAAACCATCGTGAGGCAATGCCATATACCGCGCAAAAGCCCTGTTGGCGCATTGACGGCCTTGAGATGCATCGATCGGGTGCTCGCCGAAGTGCCCGTGTGGGCAATGGGGTGCGATATATCGGAAACCGCTGTCAAAACCTCGTTCGAGGCCATGACCGGGCAGCCATATGCAAAGGTTGTTCGCAAGCAATAGGGAAACGGCATGAAGGGAGTTAGCCATGAACATCAAGAAAGGCTTCGTTATCCAGGAAGTAGGCGGTCAATGGGTTGCCGTCGCAACGGGGGCGGCGGCTGCGGAGTTCAGCGGCATCGTGAAGCTTAACGACACCGCCGCGATCGTATGGCGCGGTATCGAGGAGGGCTTGTCACGCGACCAGATCGTTGCGCGCGTGGTCGAATCGTACGATGTGGACGAGCCGCGCGCGGCCGCCGATGTCGACACCTTCCTGCAGGCGCTTGTGAAGGCGGGGATCGCCTCGGAGTAGGCTACGCCTCTCGGGCGGTAGAGATGCGCCGATTCGGAGGGGCAAACGGCAAAGTGCCCCTTGCTGCGCGGCGCCCGACCCTGTGTCCTTAATCGCGAAGGGCGCTTCGACTGCGGGATCGGGGCCCCTTCTCATCGTGTTTCCCGCAAGGAGGCCAGTCTCGTGGATTCCGGTTCCAAGCTGCATGCCGTTCCCTGGATGATTCGCGTTTTAGGGAGCCGACTCTGGATGGTTGCCGCCCTTGTCGGACTTGAAGTGGTCATCGCCGGTGGCGGCGTCTACACCGCATGGGTGATGCGCGACCTGGTCAATGCTGCGGTTGGCGGCGCTTCTGATGCGCTTCGCCTCAGCGTTGTCGTGTTCGCGGCCGTTTCGGCTGCGTTGATCGCGCTGCAGGCTCTGTATCGCTTTCTGCAGGAACGTGCGCGCACGATGTTCCAGAATATCCTTAGGCTAAGATTCCTCGACAAAGTGTTGCATGCCGAGCTTTCCAGCGTGCAGGCTGTCCACACCGGCGAATTGATGAGCCGCCTGACCGATGATGCGCGTATCGTGGCATCCAACGCCACTACGGTTGTGCCTTCTGCGGCGGGTATGCTTGCCCGGCTTGTCGGAGCGCTTGCGCTGCTTGTTGTCATGGTCCCTCAAATCGCTTGGATGCTCATTCCCGCGGGAATCGTGCTCGCTGGGTTCACGTTGGGCTTTCGTCGCGTGCTCAAACGCCTTCACAAGTGCATCCGCGAAACCGATGGATGCGCACGTTCCCATCTTATCGAGTGCCTTAACAGCCTGCTTGTCGTGAAAAGCTTCCAGAGGGAAGATTTCGCCGAGCGCGGCGCTGCTGCGCTGTTGGAAGACTATCGGGCTGCATGCATGCGGCGTATTCGATTCTCCAATTTGTGCAACATCGGATTTGGATTGGCCATGAGCGGCGCGTATCTGGTGGCTGCCGCCTATTGTGCATACGGGATCCTCGGAGGCTCGGTGAGCTACGGTACGTTCGTGGCGGCGTTGCAGCTTGTCGGTCAGGTACAGGGCCCGTTGGCTAACATCTCGGGTTGCATTCCGCGGTATTTCGCTATGACGGCCAGTGCCGAGCGTCTGATGGATGCCGAAGCGCTGCCTTATGATGGCGTTGCCGATTCGGAGGAGGGACCCGCAGCGGACGCGACGGGTTTTGCCGGCCTGGAGCTGCGTGGGGTGTCATGCCGATACGGCTCCGAGACGTCCAATGTCGCCGACGCCTGCGGCCCGCGGGCGATTCGTTGCCCCGACATGAACATCGGGCGAGGCGAGTTCGTTGCGTTCACCGGTCCGAGCGGCTGCGGAAAGTCAACCACGCTGAAGGCGATGATGGCGTTTTGCCCTTGCGAAACGGGTGAGTGCTGCGTGCTGCTTGCGGACGGGTCCCGCCAGCCTCTGACGGCGCGCTGGCGTTCCCTTTTCTCTTATGTGCCCCAGGGTAACCACCTTATGGGCGGTACGGTGCGCGAAGCGGTCGCCTTCGGCGATACGGAAGGAGCCTCCTGCGATTTGCGCATGTGGGATGCGTTGCGTATCGCATGCGCCGATTTTGTGCGGGAGATGCCCGAGGGGCTTGATTCGCAGTTGGGCGAAAGCGGTGGCGGCTTATCGGAGGGGCAGGTTCAGCGCCTGGCCATAGCCCGTGCGGTTTTCAGCAATAGGCCCGTGCTCCTATTGGACGAGGCGACCTGTTCGCTAGACCCCGATACGGAACGGCGCGTTCTGCAGAACCTGAGCGCTTTGACGGACAAGACCGTTATCGCGGTAACCCATCGTCCTGCAGCGCTTGAAGTGTGCGACAAGCGCATCGAGTTTTCAGAATGACATCGGGCTTTGGCGTTGCGATGACCTGCGTTGATCCCGCGCCGCAAAAGGCTCCCCTTCTGACTGCTGGACTCTCGGATAAGGCAGATGTATGGGGCTGTCGCATGGTGCAAAACCGCCCCTAACCAGACAAGTCGGCTGATGGCGAGGGGGGCGAACATGAACGACAATCCGAAAGCGGCATCGACGCAGGAAAGCATTGCGTTTCATTTCGACTTCGCCGACGCCACAGACCCCGCAGAACACGAACGACCGCTTATGGAGGGGCTGCGCCGAACGCAGAGCGCGCTCGCCAAGGCGAAGGATGATATAAGGCCATATGCGCATTTCCCTTGGAAAATGTGGGAAACAACTACGTTTTTCCATCGAAAAATGTGCGAGACAACCACGTTTTCCCATCGAAAAATGTGGGAGTATCGCCCGCTCGAGCCTTTTTGCGAATGAGTTTTCTGGGACGGGGATTAAAAAATCATTAGGTACACAATGATTTTTTAATCCCCGTCCCAGAAAACTCATTGGGTGGGTGGAGTGGCAAAAGTAGCTAAAAAAGCCCCGTCCCAAATGAGCTACTTTTCAGAAGTGCGGGGCAGCCAGCGCCCTCGCCGGCTCGCTGCGGACGCTGCGCGTCCGCTTGACGCTCGCCCCCTCGCGGGTTCGAGCCCCATCGGCGTTCAAAAGAAACGAGCCCGCATCCCTTGGGGATACGGGCTCGAAAGCTCCATATGGTAGGGGCGGTGGGACTCGAACCCACAATCCTTGCGGCGAGAGATTTTAAGTCTCCTGCGTATGCCAATTCCGCCACGCCCCCGTAAGACTAGAAGTCTAGCACAAGCCGTCCGTTACGCGTTGACGGCCATCGAGTGTTGGCCCGACTTCTCGAGGAACTCTTGGAACTTTGCCTCGTCGCCCTTGTTTTGGTACTGCAGGGCCAGCAGGTACTCCAGTCGGCAGCGCTTGACCGGGTCGTTGCCGACATCCTCGAGCATGCGCTCCAGCTCGGGAATGTCGTTGTGGCGCTTGAGGATCATCGTGTCGTACATCAGCTGGCATTCGTGCGCGACTGCCTCGGCTTGGCCACCCTCAAAGCCCTTGATCTCGTGCAGCAGCTCCTTGGACTTTTTGCGGTCCTCCTGGCCAACGTAGTAGTTAAAGGCCTTGATCACCAGATCGACGCGCTGCATCTTGGGCAGGTTGAGCCCCAGCAGCAGGTCAAACATCTCGTCGGCGCGCTCGTGGTCCTCGCGCAGCAGATAGGAGTTCAGGCGCAGGTAGTCGCGGTTGTAGCGCGGGTACAGCATGCTGGTGAGTTTGCCGTCGAGCAAACGATCGAACTCGTCCCACTGTTTGGCGGCCATGAGCCGCTGCAGGCGTTTAAACGTGGTGCGTTTTTTGATGCTAAAGAGCAGCGACACGACGATACAGATGACAACGACGACGGTCCAGAGTGTGCGGGAATCGGGCATATTGAGCTCCTCGGTCGCTCGTAAAACAAGCGGTATGACAAAACGTACTAGATGTATTATACGCAGCGTGCAAGCAAACTGGCACAAAAGTGCATCGAGGCCGAGCGCCATCGCTCGCTGCGGTACACTTACCTAAAGTAAACCATGAAGGGAGACATTACCTATGAAGAAGATCGTTTTGGCTTGCGGTGCTGGCGCTGCTACTTCCACGCTCGTTGCCCAGAAGGTCGCCACCATGCTCGACGCCAACGGTTACGCCGGCAAGTATGAGATCGTGCAGTGCGCCATTTCCGAGGCCAAGGACGTTTGCGACGAGGGCGCCGACCTGCTGATCGCTACCACCGTTGCCCCCGAGGGCCTCACCTGCCCGTACGTGAGCGGCGTGCCCTTTATGACCGGCATGAACCGCGTCGCTGCCGAGAAGGCCGTTCTCGACGTCATGGCTCAGTAGACGCTGCCTGTATGAACGAGCAGAACGCCAACCCGGTCGAGCTCTTTGGCATGCGCGTTGCCCATGTGGGCATTAACGCCACCGACCCGGCAGACGCCCTGGAGATCGCGGAGCTGTTCTCGACGATGATGGGCCTGCCCGTCAGCGAGACCCCGATTTCGTACTTTAACGACTCGCTGGTCGAGATCATGAAGCAGAACGGTCGTGGCGCCAAGGGCCACATAGGCTTTGCCGTCAACGACATCGATGCTGCCGAGAAGTGGTTTGCCGAGCACGGGCTCGAGGTCAACGAGGAGTCGCGCGTGCTGCTGCCCGACGGCGGCACCAAGCTTGTGTACTTTAAGCGCGAGTTCGCCGGCTTCGCCGTGCACCTGTGTCGCGAGTAGAGCGCAAGCTGCTATAACGAAAAAAAGGGATAGGGCCGCATGGCCCTATCCCTTTTTTATGCCGAGGGGTCGACCTTTTGAGGGGACATGAAATCGGGGTCTAATACTTTTCCCGAGAAGTGAACGAGCAGAATTGGACCCCCGAAGCATCGACACTTTGAGGGTACCGTTTCCTGCGGTTTTGATGCTGGAATCCTGCGATTATCCCGTCGAAAAATGTGGATGCTTCAGGGGTCCAAATACGCTCGTTCACTTCTCTGGAAAAGTATTAGACCTCGATTCACGAGGGGGCTTCCTACCGTGGCAGGCGAATCGTAAAGCGGCTGCCGACGCCCTCGACCGAGGTCACGCCAATGGCGCCGCCATGGCTATCGACAATCCACTTAGCAATGGCAAGCCCCAGGCCCGAGCCCTGCGCGCCGGCATCGCGTGCGTTGTCGGCGCGGTAGAACCGTTCAAACGCGTGAGCTGCGGACTCCTGGTTCATGCCGATACCCTCGTCCTCAACACTTATGTCGATCGCGCCCGTGCCTGTATCGGGAGTTATGGCAAACGTGACGGTCGTTCCCGCGTTCGAATACTTGGCGGCGTTCTGCACGATCACGCGCAGAGCCTGCTTCACAAGCGCCACGTCGACAGGTGCGTCGCAGCGCGGATCGTTGGCAAATGCAGCGTCAAAAGCCAGCCGATACGTGTGCGCGGCGTCGATCATCTGCGATTCCTCGCACACCTCGCCGACCAGTGCGGCCAGGTTGGTATGCGCACGCCGCAGGACCGTGCGCCCGGCATCGCCGCGTGCCAAAAACAGCAGCTGCTCCACGAGCTCCTGCATATGCTCGCTTTCGGCCTTGAGGGACGCGATGGATTCCGCCAGCACGTCCGGGTCGTCTTTGCCCCAGCGGTCGAGCATGTTTACGTAGCCCTGAATCACCGCGATGGGCGTGCGCAGCTCGTGGCTTGCATCGTTGACAAAGCGCATCTGCTGCAGCTTGGCCTCTTGCATCTGGCGCAGCAGCCGGTTGAGCGCGACCTCGATGCTTGCCAGGTCGGCGTCGCCGGTGGTGACGCTCGGCGAGTCGACGCTTGCACGCTCGATGGCCTGTTCCAGCGTTTCCATTTTGCCGCCGGAGAGTTGCATGCGGCCGAGTTCGTCCACGCGCAGGGCCAAGTCGTTGAGCGGTGCCATGGTGCGACGCACGTGCCTCGCGCCGCCGAGCATGTTGAGCACGCTGATGACCTGCCAACCCACAACGACAAGGTAGAGAGGCCATAGCGCGACGAGGTCCTGCGCGAGAGGGAAAGTCTTGGTGGTAGCAAGTTCGACGGTATAGGTGAGCGTTGTCAGGTCCCAGTCGCGCGCGGGCTTCAGCGACATGCCGTGAACGGCGGCGCTGGGGATCCATCCTGCGGTAAACGCACCGTCGGGCAGCGTCTGGTTGTATCCATAGACGAGGATCGCCGCCGCAATCACCATCAGCAGCAGATCGAGCCAGACGTAGCTCATCAGGCGGCGCCATATATAGCTCCAGTTGATGGTGCGGGCGATGGAGGTGACACGCTTGGCCTCGGCGTTACGCACGGCAGACATAGCCCACCCCGCGCACGGTCTGGATGATGCGGGCGCCGCCGGCGTCCTCGATCTTGGCACGCAGGTGCGCGATGTGCACGTCGACGTTGTTGGTGTCGCCCACGTATTCGTAGCCCAGCGCCTCGTGCGCGATGCGCTCGCGTGTGAGCACGGTTTCGGCATGTGTCATAAGCAGGGCGAGAACGTCGAACTCGCGGGCCGTGAGCGCGATGGGCGAGCCGCCGACCGTGACTTCGCGGCGGTCGGGGTCGAGCACGACCGAGCCCACGGTGAGCGCGGCGGGGGAGGGCGCGACGGAAGCCTTGGTCGACCTGCTGACCGGGGACACCGCAGCGGCGTCGCCGCCCGCGCCGCCCGCCATGCCCGCCCCAGCGCCGGCGCCGCCAACGCCCGAAGCCGCCCGCACGGCCTCCGCGCGCTTCAGCGCCACGCGAATCCGTGCGAACAGCTCCTCAATCGCAAACGGCTTGGTCAAGTAGTCGTCGGCGCCGGCATCGAGCCCGGCCACCTTGTCCATCACGGCATCGCGCGCGGTAACCATAATCACCGGCACATCCTTGTGCTTGCGGACACGCCGCAGGACCTCCATGCCGTTGAGCTGCGGCAACAGCACATCGAGCAGAATCAGATCGTAGTCGCGCTCCAGCGCCAAGTCCACGGCGGTGCGGCCGTCGGCGGCGTGCTCCACCTGGTAGCCCTCGTGCTCCAGCTCGAGCGTCACAAAGCGGGCGATTTTCTCCTCGTCCTCTACGATCAGGATCTGTGTCATGCGTGTCCCCGTCTGCGATTACTTGTCGTTGTTCAGGTTTTGCTTGATGTCGTCCGCGGCGTCGGCGGCGTGATTCATAAGGTTGTTGATGCTGCCGGGCACGTCGCCGTCGCTATCGATGCGGTAGCGCATGCCAAAGAATAGGCCAATCAGCATGAGCCATATCGTGGCGCCCCAGGCAAACAGGGCGACGATGGGGATCAGAATGGGAATGTTGAGGATGATGGCGTCGCGGCGCGTGGCGATAAACTTGGTGTCCAGGCTCAGGCGGAAGAGCTTTTTGAGGTACTCCCACACGCTGTCCATCTTCTTGGAAAAGTCAGTCTTTTCGCTCGACTTCTCGTAGGCTGCCTGCGCGGCGACCATCTCGGCCGAGGGTTCATCGACCGGCTCGGATTCGGTGGCGGCGTGCGCCGATGTGGTCTGGGTCTTGCCTTGCGACTCGAGCCAAATGATGGCGTCCAAAACGTTGCCGTCGGCGGCGTCGAGCGCGGCCTTGGCATCGGTGTAGCTCACGTTGCACTTGGTGCGGATGGTTTCAACTTTTTCGAGGTCGTCCATGACCTGTCCTTTCGTTCGATGGGCGCGACGCCAGGCGATCTGCCCGGGCGCGAGCGTTGCGTTCGGCGGTCTGCGTTGCGCGACGCCGCCCCGCCCTTGGTCGAACTTTATAGTGCAGGTTATAGATTAAGCGATTCTTGAGCCAAGATTAATGTTGGATGAGTTTTTGGGTGGTGTGAGGAAGGAAGAGGTGCCCTTCTGGGTAGCTAGCAGCGAGGTCTAATACTTTTCCGAGAAGTGAACGAGCTAAATCGGACCCCCGAAGCATCGACACTTTAGAGGTGCCGTTTCCTGCGGTTTCGATGCTGAAATCCTGCGATTTTTCCGCCGAAAGATGCGGATGTTTCAGGGGTCTAAAAACAGCCGTTCACTTCGCGGAAAAGTATTAGACCTCGATAGCGGGGGATGGGGTGCCGGTGCAAAACGGCGTTAAGGGTTGGTCGAGCAGGCGGTTTTCAGGCGACTGGGACATGGCGGGCGGTTGATCACCTATACTGGTTGGGCTCAACTGGAGAGGTGATAACTAGTTATGAAATCAATCAATGTTGCAGCAGCGGTTATTCAGAAGGACGGAAAAATACTGAGCTGCCAGCGCGGCTATGGCGAGTTTAAAGACGGCTGGGAATTTCCGGGCGGCAAGCTCGAGCCGGGCGAGACCGGCGAGCAGGCAATTGTGCGCGAGATTCAAGAAGAGCTCGAGGTCACGATCGGTAACCTCGACTATCTTTGCACGGTCGAACACGATTACGAGACGTTCCACCTGTCGATGCAGTGCTACCTAGCTACCATTCTTTCGGGGGAGTTCAAAGAGCATGCTCACGAGGATATGAAATGGCTTGATACCAATAACCTGTGGGATGTCGATTGGCTTCCGGCAGACGTTAAAGTCGTTAAGGAGCTCGAAAAGAAACTCGGGCTTATGTAAGAAAGGGGCGGGCGCCACATGGCGGCCCGCTCTTTTTTACTCGGCCTCGCTCAAATCGCTGAGCATAAACTCGTAGATGTCCTGTCGTACAGGCACATTGAGCTCATATTCGATTTCAACGGCGTTGTCGCCGCTCTTAGTTTTAATAGCTTCGAACTCACCGGTCGGATGCATTTCGCCTAAGAAATAGAACTCCTTGCCACCCTTATCGTCCTTATTCTTTCGCATAAACAAATACGTCTTCAGGCCGTTTTCCGGCCATACCTGCAGTCGCAGAATCTCGGGAGAGTTGAGCGTACGGTTGCCCTTGGAGATTGCGATAAGCTTGCTCGGCGAAACAAAGCGATCTTCATACTGAATTGACTCACTAATGTCGGGCGCCTTGTCATAGTTAATAAACACAGGGAATGTATTGGTCTTTTCGTCGTAAAAATAGCCGCCAAGATTTTGGCCGTTGATGTTCTTTTCCCAGTTCATCAAGCGGCAAACCTCTTCGTACGTGTACTTGGCGTTGAGAACGAAATTTGTGTTTTCGTACGTCTCGGCATAGTCGAGTCGGTTGCGCGCGATACCAAAATCCAGCACCTCAAGAATCTGACGTTTGAACTCTGCGTTGCGCAGGGCGGTCGCAAACACTTCGGTCAGACGAGGTCCGGTTCCATCGTCAATGAGCAGGGAAACGAAATCCTTAGGAGTGGCAAAGTCGCCCTTAAGGACTGCGATTGCCGACCTAACGGCGCTGTCCTTAAGCTGTGCGCGGTAGTTCCTAAGCGCAGCCTCGCGCATATGCCGGTAGCCCTCGTGTCCGGCTTCGACGAGCGTTTGAAGCAAATAGAGGTCTTCGAATCGCTTGCCCGCGGCAAGTTTTTGAGAAATAAATTTGAGAATCTTGGTTTGATCAGAGGAAAATTGAACCGTGTAGTCCGGCTCGTATTTGGAAAGAAATACGTGGTAGGAGCCCAGGCCGCTATTCTTGAAGATAAGCAGCGGATCGATGGAGCCGTTACGATCAAATTCGAGCAGCGAGGGAATCTTGCCGAGTTTTTGGCGCAAGTCGAGATATTCGTTTTTCAAAAACCTGACGGAGGTGAAATCGCCGCCGTCGATGGCCTTGTAAATGCGTGCCTCGGAAATACGATCGAAGCTCACGGTCGAGCATCCGGGGATCGCCGAATCGCCCTCTTGAACAAGACGGCGCAGGCGGTCTTTGTTATATGTCTTGTCACCCGAAAGCGCGATGGGCACCAGGAAGTTGCTCTGGTAGTTGCCAATAAAATCGAGCACCAGTGCGTATTCCTTACCATCATTCAAGCGCAAACCTCGTCCGAGCTGCTGAATAAAGATGATTGCGGAGTCGGTGCGTCGAAGCATGATGATTTGATTGAGCGAGGGGATGTCGACGCCTTCGTTCATGATATCGACCGAGAAAATGTACTCGAGCTCGCCGGCTTCAAGTCGGCTGATCGCGGCATCGCGGACCTCATCGGGATCTTGACCGCTAATCGCAACCGTTCGATATCCGAGAGCGTTGAATTTGCGTGACAGTTCCTTGGCCTCGGCGTTTCGATTGCAAAAAATTAAGCCCCTGCGATTGCTTTTGGTGACGCTATATTCTTCGATCTTCTCGGTGATATGACGCACGCGCTCGTCGGACGTCAAGCGCCCGAACAGGGCGATATCTTCGACCGTTTCGTCGTCAATCTCCAGATCGTGAATGCCAAAATAATGGAAGGGGGCAAGCATCTCCTCGGCCAAAGCGTCCTGCAGCGTGATCTGGAACGCGATGACGTGATTGAAAAGAGCGAAGACGTCATAGCCGTCGGTGCGATTGGGTGTAGCGGTCATGCCCAGATAAAACCGAGGCGTAAAGTGCGACATGATGGATTGGTAACCCTGGGATCCCGTGCGGTGGGCCTCGTCGATGACGATGTAGTCGAACTCATCGGGACGGAAATCGCTCAGATGTTTGGCGACCGAAGAACACATGGCAAACACGCAGGTAGCATTGCTTATATTCTTGCCAGTTTGATAGGTGTCGAACGTATAGGTACTACCTAAGAGGCGTTCGTAGCTTGCGCGGGAGGCGTCGATAATGCGCCGGCGGTGCGCAAGAAAGAGGATGCGCCGGGGTTTAGTTGCGAGCACGTCGAACGCCGAAAGGAAGGTCTTGCCGGTGCCGGTTGCCGAGACCAGCAGGGCGCGGGTCTCGTCCTTGCGGTGGATTACGCCGAGCGCCTCAAGGGCGCGCTGCTGCATTTTATTGGGCTTGATTTCTTCGAGGTCATTCTGCGCCGGCGTTTCCGCAGATCTGAATGTCGGTTTCGACTTGGGCTTTGGCGGACGTGCCGAGCGATATGCGGCATAGTTCTCAATCCAGTCTTGGGAAAGCAAAACGGTTGAGGTGTCGTTCCACAACGAATTGAACTCGCCCCTCAGTTCGCCGAGCAGGCGACTGTTCTCGAGAGTCTGGTACAGCACGTTCCACTCTTTATTGCAGGTGAGGGCAGCCTGCGTCATGTTGGAGCTGCCGATGATGACCGTGCTGGTCTCGCCCTTATCAAAAATGTATCCCTTGGCATGCAAATTACCCTGGAATACGCGAACTTCCATGTTGTCGTATTCCAGGAGTTTGCGAAATGCATCGGGTGAGTTGAAGTTGAGATAGGTGGACGTGAGCAGCCTGCCCTTAATGCCACGCTGTTTGAGCTCCTGGAACGCCTCGACCAGGATTTGAAGACCGCCGTCTGCAACAAACGCTACGCAAAAGTCAAAGGAGCTGCAGGTTGAGAGCTGCTCTTTGATAACGGATAGTAGTGTTCCGCCTGTCGCCTTCGAGTTGGCGATGAGCTTGGGTGAATCGTTCTCGCGTGCAAGCGAGTCGAATTCAATATCAATCTGCTGCTGCGTAGTCATCCCGGCCAAACCTTTCGAAAGACTATGTTGGCGCCAGGATAACAGATCGATCGTTCGTGTTTTGGGCATATGACGGTATTGATTGCCGGCTTTGGTCTGAGGGGCGCGGTTTCTCCATTGATGTCCGCACGACATGTGACACTTACCCTGCCGCCCTGCTCTGCCGCGGCGGCATGTACCCAAACAACGGCCCTCTAAGGAGTCCGATATTGATGAGTGATAACACCAAGCATCTCGCAAAGAAGTGCGTTAAGGACGTGGGGCCGTGCCTCGCGCTGTGCGTGGTCGGCGCAGCGGTCGCGCTGTTGGCTGTTCTGGGACCATTCGACGTGCTCCGAAGTGCCGGTTCTCTGCACGTTTGCATGGCCCTTGCCGGCGCTATGATGACCGGCGGCGTGCTCGATCTGATTTTTTGGGTGCTTGATCCGTTTGGATGGAAGAACGAGGGGTAAGCCCTAAGGGATGGAAGGGGTGGAACGGTTGGCTTAGTGATCGTGCAGAATGTGGGCTAGCGACTTGCAGGGAAGCGGTGATCCGATGACGGTCTATGTGACGGGCGATATTCACGGCGGCCTCGACATGCAAAAGCTGCGCGACTGGGATCTTGGGGATAGTCTGACGAGCGACGACCATCTGCTTGTCGCGGGCGACTTTGGCTTTCCGTGGGATTTCTCTGCCGAGGAATGTATCGATATCGCCTGGCTGGAATCGCGTCCCTATACTGTGCTGTTCGTCGACGGCAATCACGAGCGTTTCGATCACTGGGCGGAGCGTCCCATGGAGCTGTGGCACGGTGGGCTAACGCAATGCCTGTCGGCTACCTCTCCCATACGGCGCCTGACGCGCGGCGAGGTTTTTGAGCTCGACGGCTCAACGATCTTTACCATGGGCGGCGCCACGAGCGTGGATAAGGAATACCGCATTCCCTATTCCAGCTGGTGGCCACAGGAGCTGCCGGACGAGCGCAGCTTTGAGGAGGCGCGGACAAAGCTCGACAGCGTGGGCTGGAAGGTTGACTACGTGGTTACCCACACCTGCTCTACGCGCATGCTTTCGCCCACGCTCTATCCGGGGCCTGGCTGGAATTACCCCGCCGTTGATCGGCTTACGGCATTTTTCGATGAGCTGGAAGACCGCTTGGACTACAAGCGTTGGTACTACGGGCATTTTCATCGGGATGCCAACCCTGCCGAGCGCCATACCGTGCTCTACGACTGCATCGTTCGCTTGGGCGACGAACTCCAGCCCTGGGACGTTGCGTAGGGGCGAGGTATTTGGCTACTCGGCCGTTACAGCGATGTTCTCGCGGTGCGCGCGGATGACATTCCAGCTAAAGTGCTCGACCAGCTGCTCGGCAGAGCGCGACGTGGTGTCCGGCGCGATGCCCGTTTGCCCGGCGAGCCATCCCAGCAGTGCCTCGGGCGTGCCAAAGCGTGCGCGTAGCTCGCCCAGGTCCAGATCGCGGTCGCGCTTGGAAAGGCGGCGGCCGTCCGGCGACATGAGCAGCGGAATGTGCGCGTAGTGCGGCGTGGGAAGCCCCAGCAGATGCTGCAGATAGATTTGGCGGGGCGTAGAGCCCAGCAGGTCGCATCCGCGCACGACCTCGGTGACGCCCATGGCAGCGTCGTCGACCACCACGGCTAGCTGGTAGGCAAAAACGCCGTCGCTGCGGCGCACCAAAAAGTCGCCGCACTCGGTGGCGAGTGCCTCGCATTGGGCGCCGTACGTGCGGTCAACGAATTCGATCACGTCGCCGGCGAGGTCGTCGACGGCGGGCACGCGCAGACGCGTGGCCGGGGCGCGCAGAACGCTGCGGCGGGCGATCTCTTCGACAGAAAGGTTTCGACAGGCGCCGCGGTAGATGGGCGTGCCGTCGCTGGCATGCGGCGCGCTCGCGGCGTGGAGCTCGGCACGCGTACAAAAGCAGGGATAGGTGAGGTCGGCGTCATTCAGCCGGCGCAAGGCGCTCTCGTACAGGTCCAGACGATCGTGCTGGTAGTAGGGGCCTTCGTCCCATTCAAGCCCTAGCCAGGCCAGGTCGTCAATCAATTGAGCGGCAAGTTCCGGGCGCTTGCAGCGATCGTCCAGGTCCTCGATGCGCAACACGATGCTGCCGCCTTGGCTGCGGGCCGAAAGCCACGAGCACAGGCAGCTGAACACGTTGCCCAGGTGCATGCGGCCCGAGGGCGACGGGGCAAAACGGCCTACGACAGGTACGGGAACGGAGGCGGGCGGCGTTGTTGGCGCGTTCGCGGCGGGCGTTGCTATGTTGCGTGCGTTGATATCCATGCGGACGAGTATAGCGCGGGGCGCGATGGGGAGGCGTCACTGTGGTCCGCAAGTTGTCGAGGCCCCGCATTGCGTATGGTGGGCCGCAGGCTCGGTGCTTTGATTCCTGTCGATCAACTCAGTACCTTAGACAACAGAAACCCCGGCAGCTCTTCGCAACTGCCGGGGTTTCCGCGGAAAAGGGGGACATGATCCTCGAGCGAACGGCAAAGGGGCAAACCGGTTTCGCTCAACTGCTTTATGCCCCTCGGCTGGCGGCTCAATCAGCGCGTGCCGCGCCCACACAAAGCTGCTACACCTGTGACGGAGCTGTGAAGTGGTATCTATTGCTGGCGCGGGCCATGCCAAGGGTGTCCCTCATGACTAGTCATTTAAGAACGTCCCCAATGACTACCCAATGATTAGCTGCTGGCGGCAGGCATGACTTTCATCCCGTTTGGCGCTCCGGTCGCCTAGATGTTCGTCATGTGTACCCGCAAACGTGGGACAATGGCGCTGTTGGTTTTACAGACAAAGGATGTGCCTATGAACGCCCCCGTTGCCAATGCTTGTCGGCAGCGCTGCCCGTTTGCGCGATTTGCTTCCATTTGCGCACTCGTCGCGTGCGTGCTGCTGCTGTTGCCCGCCGTTGCACGTGCCGACGGGTATTCCATGACCCAAACCTATATCGGTGCCACGGTTGAGGCCGATGGATCGCTGACCGTTGTCGAGGGGCGCCAGTTTGACTTCGACGACGACATCAACGGCGTGTATTGGGATATCAATACGGGCACCAACCAGCAGGGTGGTACGGCGGGTGTCGATGTGCTGAGCGTCGAGGAAGATGATGCCGCGTTTAGCAGGGTTGACTATGCAAACAAAGGCGACAACGGCGTCTATACGGTTGAGCAGTCCGACGGCGGCGTAAAGATCAAGGTGTTCAGCCCCCACGAGAGCGGCGACAGCGCGATCTATTACGTGAGCTACACCATGACCGGTGCGGTTATGAACTGGTCCGATACCGCCGAGCTCTACTGGAAGTTTGTGGGCGACGGCTGGTCTGCGGACTCCGATGACGTCGAGATGGAAGTTTACTTCGCAAATGCCGCTGCCGGAACGGCGGCCGTCAAGGGCGATAACTTCCGTGCGTGGGGCCACGGTCCGCTCACGGGCGACGTGTCGCTCGACGCGGACGAGCCCATGGTTACCTATACCATACCCTGCGTGCATCAGGGCGAATTCGCCGAGGCGCGCATCGCCTTCCCCAGCGATTGGGTGCCGCAGCTCGCCGCCTCGGGCAAGGAACGCATGTCGACAATTCTGAGCGAGGAGAAGGCGTGGGCCGAGGAGGCCAACGCCCGCCGCGCTCACGCCCGCATGATCGCCAATGCACTTGCCGTGGTTAGCGTTGTCGCGGCGGTGGCCTTTACCGGCACAATCGTCGTGCTCAAGTTGCGCAAGCGCAAGCCCAAACCGCTGTTCCAGGACGAATACTTCCGCGACGTGCCCTCGGCCGACCATCCCGCCGTGCTTTCGGCCCTCATGAGCTGGAACGAGGTGCCCGATCAGGCATATATCGCCACGCTCATGAAGCTCACCGACGATCGCGTGATCAAGTTAGAGGAGGCAATCGCGACCAAGGGCAAGAAGGGCCTGCTCCATCGCGAAAAAGAGGAGCAGACGTATCGTGTGACGGTGAGCGATGCGGGCTGGAAGTCGGCCAAGGGCATTGACCGCATGGTGCTCAAGGTCTTCTTTGCCGGTGCTAAGCCCGACGAGAACGGCGATCGCTCGCGCACGTTTGACGAGCTGCAACACTATGTTAAGCAGCACGCTACGCCCGTGGGCGACAAGCTCAAGGACTATCAGAGCACCGTTAAGGGCAAACTGGCCGATAGCGAGTACGTTGCCTCGGACGGCATTGTCGCAATGGTGTTTTGCCTGGTTCTTGGTACTCTGATCGCCTTTGTTCCCGTGGGATCCATCTTCTTTACCGACGGCGCACAGGTGAACATTGTCGCCGCGGTTATCTCGGTGCCGATTGTGCTGGTGGGTATTGGCGTGGGCCTTACGTTCCGCCGCCTTACGCCGGAGGGCGCCGAGGTGGCGGCTCGCTGCAAGGCGCTCAAGCATTGGCTCGAGGACTTCACGCGTCTAAAGGAAGCCGTCCCCGGCGATCTGGTGCTGTGGAATAAACTTCTGGTGATGGGTGCGGCGCTGGGCGTTTCCAAGGAAGTTCTGCGTCAGCTTGCCGAGGCCGTGCCGCCCGAGGTGCGCGAGGCCGACGGCTTCTACGACAATTACCCCTGCTACTGGTGGTACTACCATCACTACGGAAACCAGTCTCCGCTCGATTCGTTCGATGGCGTGTATCACGAGAGCATCCGTGAGCTGGCTTCGAGTTCCGATAGCTCGAGCGGCGGCGGTGGTGGCTTCTCGGGCGGCGGGGGCGGCGGCGTCGGCGGAGGCGGCGGCGGAACGTTCTAACGGTCCTAAAATATGGGATGGGCTTTTCTCGGCAGCCGTCGGGGAAAGCCCGTCCCCTTTTTATGCGCCAAAATGCGCCGATCTTTTACTTTTGCCCACCGCTATTTGCAGAATCCTCTATAGGGTGATGCCAGCGAGGGTTTTGGTGACTCTTTTGTTCAAGACTGTCCCCGGCGACTAGTCATTTAAGAACGTCCCCAACGACTAGGTGTGGTTGCTGCCAAGGAGTGTCCCGGGGCGCCGGCACAAAGGGGACGTCCCTAACTGCCGGTTTTAGGCTGTCAGGTCGAGTTCGTAGAGGAAGCTTTCGCGCGGCATGTCGTGGCGGCGCTCTTCGCGGTTGGCGCGGTGCGTGGCCGTGCGCTTAAAGCCGTGCAGCTCGTAGAACTTCCACGAGCAGTTGGAGTCGGTATACAGGTGCGCTCTCGACGCTCCGCGCGAGGACAGGTGCGAGACCGCGGCATCGAGCAGAACCGAGCCAACGCCCAGGCCGTGGACATCGCGATCCACGGCAAGCAGCGTGACCTCGTTGTCATGCGGCAGCGGGCTGCTCTCGAGCAGGCGGTTGTTGGTCCGGATGGTGGCGCGCACAAACGAGAGATACTCGGCACAGGCATCGGGCTCCAGCTCACGCATCTGCGACAGCAATGCGCGTTCGGTATCCATCCAATGCTCCTTAACGGTGGCGCCGCTGCTTTGCCCCGCACGTGCGAGTGCAATGCCGCGCGCCTGGCCGTCGATTACGGCGACCTGCGAAAACGTCGAGGAAGAAAGGCAATAGGCAAGATCGCACGCGGCCTCAAGGCGGTTGTACTCTTCGTTATCCGAATTGTTATGCCAAAGCTGCTGCAAGATCAGCGCGATGGCGTCGAAGTCTTCGGTATCAAACGGTCGGTAGAGAACCCGCGAGACCATAGTGCCTCTTTCTATTGCGGATGCATATCGAGCACAGTTCTACCATGCCATTGGCATCTAATTATGGTGCCCCTGTGTTCCATCAACTCACCGTGCCTAGTGGCGCTCCTGCAACCCCCGCTCGCAAGCTTTTTCTGCACATGCGCCCGTTACGGGGTGCATCGATGCGCTCGATGCGCTACATTGAATCAGTATTTTCAATGCCGCTGCGCGAGCGCTGCAGATCGACGTATCACCGACTCACAGAGCACGGCGGCGTACCAGACAGGAGGACTGCATGGGATCTGATGTGAAGATCGCACGCGCGTTGATCTCGGTTACCGATAAGACGGGCGTCGTCGATTTCGCACGGACGCTGGTTGACGACTTTGGCGTCGAGATCATCTCTACGGGCGGCACGGCTCGTGCCATCGAGGACGCGGGCGTTCCCGTAACCCCCATCGAGGAGTTCACGGGCTATCCCGAGATGATGGACGGCCGCGTCAAGACGCTGCACCCCAAGGTTCACGGCGCGCTGCTGGCTCGCCGCGATTCCGAGCAGCACATGCAGGAGGCAGCTCAGCACGGCATTAAGCTGATCGACCTGGTCGTCGTCAACCTGTACGAGTTCGAGAAGACCGTCGCCAACCCCGAGGTCACCTTCGCGGATGCCATCGAGCACATCGATATCGGTGGCCCCTCCATGCTTCGCTCTGCCGCCAAGAACGCCGCGAGCGTTACCGTCATCTCCGACCCGGCCGACTATGATGCCGTCCTGGCCGAGATGCGCGAGACCGGTGGCTGCACCACGCTTTCCACCCGTCGTCGCCTGCAGGTGAAGGTCTACCAGACCACCGCCGCCTACGACACGGCTATCTCCCGTTGGCTTGCTGCCCAGGCAA
This sequence comes from Collinsella sp. HCP3S3_D1, assembly GCF_052064015.1. Lineage (NCBI taxonomy): Bacteria > Bacillati > Actinomycetota > Coriobacteriia > Coriobacteriales > Coriobacteriaceae > Collinsella > Collinsella sp. HCP3S3_D1. The sequence goes on along the minus strand of NZ_JBQHWK010000006.1, from coordinate 69,560 downwards.
GCGACGTGGCGGACACCTCTGCCAAACTCGAGGTCTCGCTGGAGAAGGTTGACGACCTGCGCTATGGCGAGAATCCTCAGCAGAAGGCTACGGTCTACCGCTTTGCCGATGGCTGCGAGAACTCCGCGAGCTCGCAGTTCCCGCTCGTGGGCTCCGAGCAGATTCAGGGCAAGCCGCTCAGCTACAACAACTATTTGGACGCCGATGCCGCTTGGAACCTGGTTCGCGAGTTCGACGAGCCTGCCTGCGTGATCCTCAAGCATCAGAACCCCTGCGGCTCCGCCGTTGCCGAGGACATCACGGCTGCCTACGACCGCGCCTTTGCCTGCGATCCCAAGAGCGCTTTCGGCGGCATCATCGCCTGCAACCGCGAGGTTCCCTTTGAGCTGGTTGAGCACTTTGCCGATCAGAACAAGCAGTTCGTCGAGGTCATCATCGCCCCGAGCTACACCGCCGAGGCGCTCGAGCGCATGGCCAAGCGCCCCAACCTGCGCGTGCTGGCTACCGGCGGCGTGGACCACGGCGCCAAGGTGGAGCTGCGCTCCATCGACGGCGGCATGCTGGTGCAGGAGGTCGACCACGTGATCGAGGATCCCGCGACCTTTACGTTCCCCACCGACCGCAAGCCCACCGATGCCGAGATGGCCGAGCTTGAGTTTGCCTGGAAGGTCTGCAAGGGCGTCAAGTCCAACGCCATCCTGGTCTCCAAGGGTAAGGCCGGCATTGGCATGGGCCCGGGCCAGCCCAACCGCGTTGACTCCGCACTGCTTGCCTGCGAGCGCGCCGAGGACTTCTGCGAGCGCGAGGGCGTGGAGAAGGGCGGCTTTGCCTGCGCAAGCGACGCGTTCTTCCCGTTCCGCGACAACGTCGACGTGCTTGCTGAGCACGGCGTGACCTGCATCATCCAGCCCGGCGGCTCCAAGCGCGACGATGAGAGCATCCAGGCCTGCAACGAGCATGGCATCGCAATGGTCTTCACGGGCGCCCGCCACTTCCGCCACTAATGATCGTTACGCGGTTTTACCAAACCGCGTAACTGCTCGACGCTGTGCCGGCCCCAAGCACCTCATCTCGCCGCTCAAACCGTCGCTCGCGTACAGAAGTACGCGTCGCTCCTCTTTCGCGGCGACCTGAGGCACTTGGGTCCGGCTCGCTGGCTTATGCTCCACCAGCGGTATTGGCTCGCCCCGAACTAAAGCTATCTATTGCCGCCTGTGCCGGTTGGTGCAGGCGGCTTTTTTGGGTATAACGGTGCGGTGTATGTTTTTGAGAAAGGTTGGATATGGCCGTTGTGGATGATGCCGAGCTGTTTGGCAATGCCGAGGACCAGCGTGCGTACGAGGACTTTTGCGCCAATCAGGAGGCGGTCGAGAAGTTTACGCTCGACAAGCCCGCGCTTGTCTGCCGTTGGCGCATGTCCAACAAAAAGGTGCCCATGCTCAACCGTCACATTCGTGCGCTGTCCGAGCGCCTGGTGCAGGGCGAGCCGCTTACCCATAACATGCTCAGCTGGGCCAAGCAGCACGTTGAGTGGTCGCTTGCCGAGGGCGATTACACCGCGCGCGACGGCGTGCTCATGCTGGTGATCGACGTTAACGGCAATGCCGCCATGACGGTGGGGGAGTACGAGCCGCTGGCCGATACATCGGCCAAGGCGCTGCGTGCCCGCTCCGCCGAGGCCCGCTCCGAGGCCGACGAAACCGGCGTGGCGCCCGAGCTGCTCGCCGCCGTCAACAACGGCGAGCTGGTCTTTGTGGCACCGGCGGACGAGTGCCTGTGTGGCACGGCAACGCTTATCGAGCAGCTGGCCCAGACCAAGGGCATCCCGGTCACGCGCGTGGACATTCCCGCGCAGCTCAAGGGCGCGCTGTTCCTGGTGAGTGACGAGCACGGCGTGGTCCCTGCCGCCGAGACGGACGCCGTCGAGTCCGACGCCGCTACGGTTGCCTTCTTTGCCGAAGGCTACGAAAAGCTCCGTGCCCGCCGCTAAATGATTTTCCTGGGACGGGGATTTAATAATCATTTGATCCTCGCTCCCGTTGCGAGCGAGGGGCGAGCCAAACGCTTTCGTTCGCGAACAGTTCTGTCACCTTGGTGCCTCGCGAGGCACGCACCTGCGGCTCCGCGGTCATAATGGGGCAAGACAACCAAGAGGGGAGCGGAATCCATGGCGCTGATCTATGTCGTTGAGGACGACGAGCGCATTCGTCGTGAGCTTGTCGACATCCTTGCCCGCGCCGGGTTTGAAATCGAGGCCTGCGAATCGTTTGAGCATGTCTCGCGCGATATCCTTGCCGCCGCGCCCGACCTGGTGTTGCTCGACCTCACGCTTCCCGTCAAGGACGGCCAACATATCTGCCACGAGGTTCGCCACGAATCCGAGGTTCCTATCATCGTCCTCACGTCGCGCACGACCGAGATCGACGAGGTCATGGCCATGACGCTTGGCGCGGACGACTTTGTTCCCAAGCCTTACAGCGCCCGTGTGCTCGTGGCGCACATCAATGCGTTGCTGCGCCGCACCGCGGCGGCGGGCGATCGCAGCACGCTCGTCCACAAGGGGCTGGAGCTCGACCTCGCCCGCTCCATGGTCACCAATACGGCAACCGGCGACAGTACCGAGCTCACCAAAAACGAGCTGCGTATCCTCTCGCTGCTCTTGGGCCGCGCGGGCAAGATTGTCTCGCGCTCGGCTATCATGCAGGACCTGTGGGACTCCGACGCCTTCGTGGACGACAATACGCTCACCGTCAATATCAACCGCCTGCGCACCACGCTCGAAAAAATCGGCATCAAGGGGTATTTGACGACGCATCGCGGCCAAGGCTATTCGGTCTAGGAGCCGGTTATGTCGTTTGCCAAGTTCTTTAAAGATGCACTGCTTCCCATTGCCGTGTGGACCTGCGGCGTGCTGCTGAGCTGTTTTGTACTGACGGTCGCCGGCGCCCCGGCATCCATCGTGGTCGTGGCGGTCGGTGTGTCCTTTATCTTTGGCATGCTGGGCATCGTGATCGAGTACGTGCGCCGTCGTCGTTTTCTGTGCCAGCTGGAGCGCGCGGCAGAGGAGCTGGGGAGCCCCGCTTGGGTGCAGGAGATGGTGCAATGCCCGACCTATGCCGAGGGCGAGCTCGAATATGAGGTCTTGCGCCGGGTGGGCAAAGCCGCTTGCGACGAGGTGGCGGAAGGCCGGCGCCAGACCGATGACTACCGCGACTATATCGAGAGCTGGGTCCACGAGGCCAAGCTGCCCCTGGCGGCGGCTCATCTGATTTTAGAAAACCTGGACGGCAGCGAAGACGACCTGTCGCGCGTGGATGACCTGGGTCGCGAGCTGGCTCGCGTGGAGCGCTATATCGATCAGGCGCTGTACTATGCGCGCTCGGAAGTCGTAGAGCGCGACTACCTAATTCGCCGCTGGGGTCTCAAGAGCTTGGTGACGGGCGCGATTAAAGCCAACGCGCGCGAGCTCATTGCGGCGCACGTGGCTCCGGTGTGCGAGAACCTCGACTTTGAGGTGTTCACCGACGAGAAATGGCTCGAGTTTATTCTGGGCCAGCTCATTCAGAACAGCATTAAATATGCGCGTGAGGACGGCGCGAAGATTGTGTTTTCGGGTGCGTTGCTGGACGAGGGCCTGGCAAACGAGCGCATCGAGCTTACCGTCGCGGACAACGGCTGCGGCGTGAGCGCGGCTGACCTGCCACGCGTGTTCGAGAAGGGCTTTACCGGCGATAACGGCCGCACCACCAAGCGCGCAACGGGCATCGGCCTCTACCTGGTGGCGCGCCTGTGCTCCAAGATGGGCATCGACGTCACCGCGGCATCCGACTCCGGCGAAGGCTTTGTCGTAACATTCGCTTTCTCGACCAACAAGTTCCAATACTTCGAGTAGTCGGGCCGTCTTGTGGTGCGGATGGCTATGTTCCCGAACGTGAACATAGCTATGAGGCTCTAAAAAAATCACCCAAAAAAATGTGCCGCCCCGTTTGGGGCGGCACGCCATTTTTTATCAGCCAACTCGTTGAAGTAAGGCTGCGAAGGCCGCGGGGCCGGGAGGGGTTTCCTAAGGGCACATCCCGCAGCCGCAACGCGGCGAGGACGTGCCCGTGGAAACCCCGCAGGCCCCGCGGCCGGTGGGAGCAACGCTACTTCACGACCAAGATGTCGCAGTCGGTGTTGCGCAGCAGGAATGTCGAAATCGAACCCAGGAGCGCATACTTGATCGAGGAAAGGCCACGAGCGCCGCAGAGCACCAGATCGGGCTTGACCACGTCGAGCATCTCGTCCTTGAGCGTCTCGCGAATACGGCCGGCGCGAATCATGACTTCGACCTCGGGAATGTTGGGATTAGCCTTGGCCTCTTCGAGCTGCTTGGCGATGGAGTTCTTAAAGGCCTCCTCCAGGCCGTTGACCAGATCGACCGGATAGGAACCGGCGCTCTCGAGCGCCGTGGAATCGATGACGTGACCGATGATCAGCTTGGCGCCATTGTTTGCGGCGACCTTGATAGCGCGTGTGAGCACAAAATCCTGCTGCTCAGTACCGTCGAGTGAAACAAATACCTTGGTATAGCCCTCGTTCATGGTTTCCTCCTTGGTCTATCGCACGGGCGCGGGGCTCGTGCATCGGACGACGTGTTGGCCGCCGGACACTTTAGCTTGTTGCAGTTATACCCAAGGATTTCGGTTTGACCGCTCGCAATTCTGTGAACGGGCGAGATTTTTGGTAAGGGTGGGCGCGGCCGCGGCCGAACGGTTGATAATGGGACATCGCCCGCAACCGTCCGCAGAACAACTATCGGCGGGTGACAAACGAGGGGGGTCCCTTTGGATATCATCGAGCTTCTAAAATCTGCCTTCATGGGCCTGGTCGAGGGCATCACCGAATGGCTGCCCGTTTCGTCGACGGGCCACATGATCTTGGTGGACGAGTTCGTCAAGATGAATGTGAGCGAGACATTCTGGAATATGTTCCTGGTCGTGATTCAGCTTGGCGCCATTTTGGCCGTTTGCGTTCTGTTCTTCTACGACTTAAATCCGTTCTCGCCCAGCAAGGGCAAGGAGGGTCGTCGCGACACCTGGGTGCTGTGGGGCAAGATTGTGCTTGGCTGTATTCCCGCCGCGGCGATCGGTCTGCCGCTCAACGACTGGATGGAGGAGCATTTCTATAACGCTCCCGTCGTGGCGCTGGCGCTCATCGTGTACGGCGTGTTGTTTATCGTGATTGAGAACTGGCGTGCGAGTAAGCGCGAGAACGCCGCTCTTGCCGATTCGTTTGGTTCGCGTGCTGTGGTGGCGGGCGGGCGTCCCGCCGGTGCACACTTCGCGGCGCCTGCGGCGGATATTGCCGAAGACAATGACAATGACGAGGATTTGGATTTTGGATCCATCGCCACGCTCGAGGACCTGAGCTGGAAGACCGCATTGGGTATCGGTTGCTTCCAGGTGCTTTCGTTGATTCCGGGCACATCACGTTCCGGCTCCACCATCATCGGCGGCCTGCTGCTGGGCTGCACGCGCTCGGTGGCGTCCAAGTTCACGTTTTTCCTGGCCATTCCCGTTATGTTTGGCGCGAGCGCGCTCAAGCTGGTCAAGTACTTCGTTAAGGGTGGTACGTTTGGCACCAACGAGATTGCCATTCTGGGCGTGGGCTGCGTCGTGGCCTTTGTGGTTTCGCTTATTGCCATCAAGTGGCTCATGGGCTTCGTTCGCCGTCACGACTTTAAGTGCTTTGGCGTCTACCGCATTATTCTGGGCATCGTGGTGCTCGCGTACTTCTTTGTTCTGGAGCCTATGCTCGGCCTGTAACTTGGTTGACGCTGCGCGGCGGCCAGAGCGCGGCGCACGGAGTCGTGGTGTGATTTGCATCGGTGTCCGCGCGGCTCGGTATACTGGTACGGCTCAAACTATGGCGCCGCCCGCAGGCGCGCCGTCCGTCAGATGAGGAGTCGCCCATGACCCAGCCCTTGCCCTGGGAAAAGAACGCCGCAGTACCCGTGCCGCTCGATGCATACACCGCCCCCGCTGCGCCGGAGCCCGAGCTCGTTCCGCTCGACATCTACGACGCTCCCGCGTCGGCACCCAAGCCCGTCAAGCCGCTCGTCGACATCGACAGCCTTAATCCCGCCCAGCGCGAGGCCGTCCTGACCACCGAGGGCCCGTTGCTGGTCCTCGCCGGCGCAGGCTCGGGCAAGACTCGCGTCCTGACCTTCCGCATCGCGCATATGCTCGGCGACCTGGGTGTTAAGCCTTGGCAGGTTCTTGCCATCACGTTTACCAACAAAGCCGCGGCCGAGATGCGCGAGCGTCTGACGGCGCTCATTCCCAGCGGTACCCGCGGCATGTGGGTGTGCACCTTCCACGCCATGTGCGTGCGCATGCTGCGCGAGGACGCCGACCTGCTGGGTTACACCGGTCAGTTTACCATCTACGATGACGATGACTCAAAGCGCATGGTGCGTGACATTATGCAGGCGCTCGGCATCGAGCAAAAGCAGTTCCCCATCAACATGATTCGCAGCAAGATCAGTTCGGCCAAAAACGCCATAATCGGCCCCGAGGACATGCTCAAATCCGCCGATAGCCCCAACGACAAAAAGGCCGCGCAGGTCTACCTGGAGCTGGAGCGCCGCCTGCGCGCCGCCAACGCGATGGACTTCGACGATTTGCTCGTGCGCACACTCGAACTGCTGCGCACCCGCCCCGAGGTGCTCGACAAGTACCAGGAGCGCTTCCGCTACATTAGCGTCGACGAGTATCAGGACACCAACCACGTCCAGTACGAAATCGCCAACCTTCTGGCCGCCAAGTACCAAAACCTCATGGTTGTGGGCGACGATGACCAGTCCATTTACAGCTGGCGTGGCGCCGACATCACCAACATCTTGGACTTTGAGCAGGACTTTAAAAACTGCAAGACCGTTAAGCTCGAGCAGAACTACCGCTCTACGGGCCATATCCTAAATGCCGCCAACGCCGTGGTGCGCCACAACTCGCAGCGCAAGGACAAGCGCCTGTTTACGGCTGAGGGCGATGGCGAGAAGATTCAGGCCTTCCAGGCGAGCGACGAGCGCGACGAGGGTCGCTGGATTGCCGGTGAGATCGAGAAACTGCATGCCAAAGGCACGAGCTACGACGACATCGCCGTGTTTTATCGCACCAACGCCCAGTCGCGTATTCTCGAAGATATGTTTCTGCGCGCGGGCGTGCCCTACAAGATCGTGGGCGGCACTCGATTCTTCGACCGTGCCGAGATTCGCGACGTCATGGCCTACCTCAAGATGATCGTGAACCCGGCCGACGAGATGAGCGTCAAGCGCGTCATCAACACACCGCGCCGCGGCATTGGCTCCACCTCAATCCAAAAGATCGAGCAGCTGGCACGCGACAACCGTTGCTCGTTCTTCCAGGCTTGCGAGATTGCGTGCGCCGAAACCGGCATGTTTAGCGCCAAGGTGCGCAACGGCCTGTCGAGCTTTGTCTCACTGGTGCGCGAGGGCCGCCGCATGGACGGCGAGCTCAAGGACGTTGTCGAGATGATCGTCGATAAGACGGGCCTGCTGCAGGCGTTTCGCGCCGAGGGCACCATGGAATCTGAGAGCCGCGCCGAGAACATCCAGGAATTTCTGGGCGTTGCGGCGGAATTTGAGGAGACGCACGAGGATATCGAGGGTACGCTCGAGAGCCTAGAAGAGCTGCGCGCAGCCGGTGTTGCCGACGTGCCTGCCGGCGCCGAGCCCGTCGTGGTGAGCGTGTCTGCGCCCGAACCGGGGCCATCTGTCCCGGCATCCTCGTTTGAGGCACTCGTCGGCGCACGCGATGCCGCAGGTTCCAATCCGCTCGATGGCTTGGCCGCTCCGGCGCTGTCTCCGCAGGATGCCCTGGCCGCCGCCATCGCAGGCAACGCGTATGCCGCGCCGACGGAGCTGTCGGCGGGTGCCGTGCATGCCGGCGAGATCGAGCGTACCTACGGTCCGCTCACCTGTAAGGCGCTGCCGGCACTCATGGAGTGGCTGGCCTTGCGCTCCGACTTGGATTCCCTGGCCGGCGAGACGCATGCCATTACCATGATGACCATCCACTCCGCCAAGGGCCTGGAGTTTCCGGCGGTGTTCGTGGCCGGCATGGAGGAGGGTATCTTTCCGCACGTGCACGACTTTGGCGGCAGCGATGATCCGGGCAAGCTCGAGGAGGAGCGTCGCCTGGCCTACGTCGCCATCACGCGTGCCCGTAAGCGCCTGTTCTTGACCTATGCGGCCACGCGTCGCACTTACGGTTCGACCTCCGCCAACCCGCGTTCGCGCTTTCTCAACGAGATTCCGTTTGAGGATATCGAGTTTAGCGGTATCGGTTCTGCCGGTTTTGAGGGCACGGGCTGGGAGAAACGCGGCGACCGTCGCGGCACCTTTGGCTCGGGCATGGGTTCGGATATGTATGGCGGCAAGGTGTTCGGTTCGCATACGCGCTCGACCGGCGGTTCCGGTTCGCGCGGCGGATCGAGCTTCGACGATTTCTTTGGCGGCAGCAGCTACGGGACCGAGCGCCATCGTGGGGTCTCGCCCGACGCCGGTCGCGTTGCCTCGACCTTTGGCTCGGGCGCACCGCGAGCCAAAAAGCCGTCGTCTAAGGTGTCCCCGACAGTGGAGCGCAAGGTCGATCGCGCCAGCGCGTCGCAGGACTTTGCCGCGGGCGATACCGTGAGTCATAAGACCTTTGGCACGGGTACCGTGATCTCGGTCGCTGGAGACATGATCGAGGTCCAATTCGAAAAGACCGGCCAGACCAAAAAGCTTATGAAGGGCTTTGCTCCAATCGTCAAGCTAAATGCCTAACTGCGAGGTTGACCGGGCGCGCCGGGGGCTTTGGTCGCCTGCTCGGACAGTCCTGCTCGCACGGAGAGCACATTAAGTGCTCTCCGGCTCGTGCGGAACTCGCGATCGACCAAAGCCCCCGGCGCGCCCTCTTCCTTGTGGCGTTTTAGCTTGTAGCTTGCGAACGTTGCTCTGCTCGTTCGTTTTTTGATCTGGAGAACCGGGTGGGCTGATAGATAGATACGAGTAGGGGCTCTTCCGTACATGGTCGGGAGAGCCCCTTATTACGTTTCGGATTGTTTCTTATGACTTTGGGGATTGAGCGTTTTATACGATTCAGTATAATTTTAGATAGATACTAAAATGTAACTGAAATGAAAATGGTGAGTGGACATGCTGCTAAATTGTCTCCCAAAAAGGCTCTTCTCTTTAGAGCTCGCCATCGACCCGGAGCCAGTTGAGATGCAGATTCCTCGCATGTATCTTGAGCGGTATTCGCTTCGCTTGGCACGGCTTGGCATGTCTGAGCAGGGCCGTTTTATTGTTGCGGAACCAAAAGAACCGCCCAGTGTCATTTCGGCGCGAAATCTCGTCAATGCAGTGCGCAAGATAGATGCTCGCCCGGTGGCAATTTGCTGGGATGCTATGGATTTAGGCTTTATGCACGCGCTTTCTTCGGAGGGGATCGCATATATCCGAGATGAGCGAAATGCGTTTTTGCCGTTTATCGGAGCCGTTATTTCCGGTGAGGTGCTGGGTGCTTCTCCCGCTGCTCCGCTTTCGCCCCAATCTCAACGAATCGTCCTAAATCTCATCGCGGGACGATGGGTTGACTGCTCCGCCGGCGACCTAGCGCGTCTGTGTGGCAAAAGCGCGGCAAGCGTCAGCGGCTATCTTTCGGAAATCGCCGCTATTGCTCCTGGGTTGATTATGCGGGACGGCAAAAAGCGTATATTGTGCGATGCCGGGTTGTCGACCGAGACGCTGCTGGATGGGTTTGAGGACTATCTTCGCACGCCAGTTTTAGAGCGAATCCGGCTCAAGAAGGTTATCGAGAGAACAGAGCTACGTGCCGTTGACGCGCTGCTTTCCGGTATGTCTGCCCTTAGCTATATGTCTGACCTTGCTCATGAAGGCTCTGCTCCAACCATTGCTCTCGAAAAGAATCAGCTAGAGGACCTAAAAGAGCACATGGGTGACAGATGGCTGGAGGCCCAGTGGTACGAACCGGCTGCTGTCGAGATTGAGGTCTGGTCGTATCCCGTGGACGAGCCGTCCGATGTTAGTTTTGACACGACAGGTTTGCAATGTGTCGACCCGTTCTCCTTATACGTTGCCTTCGCAAAAGAGGATTACAAAGATGACCGTCTGCTCGATGCGGTCGAACAGCTCAGGAGGACGATATGCCAAAAGTGAGGGGGATAGAGCGATTTGCCGACGCCATGAGCAGCTGCAAAGGTGGTTACGTCCTTATTGGTGGAGGGGCCTGCAGCGTTCTATTTGACAGCGAAGGTGATTCATTCAGGGCTACCGAAGATTTGGATGTCGTCGTAATTGTTGATGGGGAAGGCGTTGAATTTGCCACTGCGTTGTGGGCGTTTATCAAAGCAGCTGGATACGAGATTGGAAAGGTCGGCGATGGAAAGTGCACTTACTATCGGCTCTGCTTGCCCAAAGGATCAAAGCGGGCCCTAGACTATCCCGGTCAAATTGAGCTATTTGCCCGACATCCTGATTTTGTGCTCGAAGACGAAACGAGCGAAGTGGCACCTCTTTCCTTTGACGGGGCCGTATCAAGTCTCTCGGCAATTATCCTCGACGATGGCTACTACGAATTTATTCGCGACAACGCAACGAACGTAGAGGGCATTACGTTGCTCGATGCACTCCATATCATTCCCCTCAAGATGCGTGCGCACATTGATATCAACAGAAGTTATGAAGAGGGACGTCGTTGCAACAACATTGATCGGCGGAAGCACCGTTCGGATGTTGCTCGACTTGCTGACTTGTTGTCGCCTTCGGCGCGTTTGGAGCTAACGGGGCAAATGAGGGTTGATGCGGAGGATTTTCTTACGGACTTTGCTTCGTATGTAAATCGGCAGACCAACCGTAAGGAAAGAGTGCGGCTTCAGGACACGCTATCGTTTCTCGAAAAGGTCTACCTATAGGCACCTTGAGCCGTTATGTATAGCAGGGGCTCCTCCGTTGATGAACGGGGGAGCCCCTTGTTGCTTTTTGATTGTCGTTACTAGCCAGAGGCTCGCCGGGATGGGGCGCGGGGTTTGGTCGATCGCGAGTTCCGTGCGAGCAGGACTGTCCGAGCAGGCGACCAAACCCCGCGCCCCATCCCGGCGAGCGCTCGGGGACCGGTAACTTACAGGTGCGAGACGATCAGTTCCATCTGGCCTTCGAGGTCGATGGAGCTGACGGTGCTGGGTGCCAGCAGATGGCTTCCCTTGTGGACGGGGTCGCCGCAGATGGTGCCTTCGCCGTCGATGACCGACAGGCACATGAAGGGCCAGCGCTGCTCCAAGGTCTTGCTGCCGTCGACGCGTACGCGATCGACGGTGTAGCAGGAGTTAGACTCGAGCTCGGTTACGCCGTTCACCTCGGGTGCGGCCACCGTGCCGTCGGTCGGAGCCTGAGCATCAAAGTCGATGCAGTCGAGGCTCTGCTCAATGTGCAGCGGACGCAGCTTGCCGTCGGTGCCGGGACGGTCGTAGTCGTACAGGCGATATGTCACGTCGCTTGACTGCTGCGTCTCCAAAATGAGCGTGCCGGTCTTGATGGCGTGTACGGTACCGGAATCAATCTGGAAAAAGTCGCCCTTGTGGATCGGCAGCACGTTGAGCATGTCGTCCCAACGGCCGTCCTCGATCATCTGCGCGGCCTCGGCGCGGTCATGCGCGCGCTGGCCGACGATGATCGTGGCGCCGGGCTCGCAGTCCAGCACATACCAGCACTCGGTTTTGCCCAGGCTGCCGTTCTCGTGCTTGGCGGCGTACTCGTCGTTGGGATGAATCTGGATCGAAAGGTCGTCCTTGGCGTCCAGAATCTTAACGAGCAGCGGGAACTCCTTGCCCTCGCACCTGCCAAAGAGCTCGCGGTGCTCGGCCCACAGCCACGACAGCGTGTGGCCGGCATACGGGCCCTCCGCAATCTGGCAGTCGCCGTTGGGGTGGGCCGAGATGGCCCAACACTCACCGATGGGTCCATCGGGAATGTCGTAGCCAAATACGGTTTCGAGCTGGCGGCCGCCCCAGATCTTCTCGTGGAAGATCGGCGTCAGTTTAATCAAATCGGACATATTCATACCCCATTGTGTTGCGCGGGCGTTGCACAAACAACTCAAAACGAGCGCCCGCATGACTACAAAAACCTATGCCAACGTTACGTTGTGCAACTCAAAGCGGTCGCCAACGTTGCGCGAGACCGAATACTCAAAGGCCGCGCCGCTGTCCAAAAAGCCAATCTGGTTGAGCTCGAGCAGGGGAGAGCCAGGTTTGGTGTCCAGGCGCTCGGCTTCTTCCTCGGTTGCTGCCACGGCGCGAATGGTACGGTGGAAGCTCGAGATCTTCAGCCCACATTGCTCGCGGACAAAGCGGTAGACCGATCCGTACAGGTCCTTCTTTTTAAGGCCCGGAATCAGCTCGAGGGGCATGTAGGTGTACTCGATAACGATGGGCTTCTCATCGGCCTGACGCACGCGCACGATGTGATAGGCAAAGTCATCCTCGGCAATTCCCAGCTGGGCTGCGATGTCCGCTGGTGGATTAACAATCGAGAAATCGTAGACCACCGAGGTCACCTTCTCCCCGCGGTGCTCATACGAAAAGCCCTGGGCACGGTCGTTTTTGCCCTGGAAAAACGCTTGGCCGGGAAGCCCCGCCGTGTCCTTAACGTAGGTACCCGATCCACGACGGCTGGTAACAAGACCTTCCTCGGTGATTTGCTCGATAGCTCGTTTGACGGTGATTTTGGAAACGCTATAGAGTTCGCAGAACTCAACGACGGTGGGAAGCTTGTCGCCTGGTTTAAGAGCGCCATCCTCAATACTTCGACGAATATCTGCAGCTATCGCCTCGTATTTGGGAATCATGGAACCTCCTTTCCAACTTGATCGAGTATAAAAGAAAGTATACTCAACACCTAAGTATCCCTATTGAGTCATTGAAAAGTTCGATAGATATATTACTAAAAGTCGCTTTGCGCTAAAAATAAAAGCGCTCTAAATAAATATACATTCGAATAATGTCGTGTTGAGAAATCTAATCGGTCCGAGGACGGGGCCGAACCGATTTAGCGCCCAGCGAACCGAATCCTGTATTCTGCATTTCCCAAGATAAAACCTACCAAAACAAACCTGTCCCTTTTTGGTAGGTTTTGCCTTGGGAGCGGTACCATACAGACAATGTTTAAACGAGAAAGGCGGGCCCCTATGGAACCTAGGCAGTACTACATCGGCATCGACGTCGGCGGCACTTCGGTTAAGGAGGGCCTGTTCGACGGGGATGGCAACCTGCTTGCGAAGGTCAGCGTGCCCACGCCTCCCATCGTTGACGCTGCGGGCTTTGCCGCGGTGACCGAGGCTATCGACCAGGTGGTCGCCAAGGCACAGATTCCGCGCGCCTTTGTGGCGGGCATTGGCCTTGCTGTTCCGTGCCCCATTCCGGCAGCGGGCGATGCCAAGGTCAAGGCCAACATTGCCATTAACCTGCCCGAGTTGAAGATCGCCATTCAGGAGCACTGCCCCGATGCGGTCGTTAAGTACGAGAACGATGCCAACGCCGCTGCCATGGGCGAGGCTTGGCTCGGTTCTGCCAAGGACGTGCAGAATGTGGTGATGGTCACCATCGGTACCGGCGTGGGCGGCGGCGTTATCGTCAACGGCGATGTGGTGTCGGGTGTTGTGGGCGCCGGCGGCGAGATTGGCCATATGTGCCTGAATCCGGCTGAGGAGCGCACTTGCGGCTGCGGCGGTCATGGCCACCTGGAGCAGTATTCCAGCGCCACCGGCGTGGTGAGCAACTACCTTGCCGAGTGCAAGAAGGCGGGCGTCGAGCCCATCGAGCTCACCGGCCCCTCCGATTCCAAGGACGTGTTCCAAGCCTGCCGCGAGGGTGATAAGCTCGCGCTGGCCGCGGCCGATACCATGGCCGACTATCTCGGCCGCGCCCTGGCGCTTATTGCCAACGTGGTCGATCCCGAGATGTTCCTGATCGGCGGCGGCGCCTCCGCCTCGGCCGATGTCTACCTCGATAAGGTTCGCGAGTACTTCCAGCGCTACGCGCTTTCCGCCTCGCGCGAGACGCCCATTAAGGTTGCCTCGCTCGGAAACGACGCCGGCATCATCGGTTCTGCCTACGTAGCCCTGCGCGCTGCCGGTAAATAGCTGGTGCAAGGGGGCCAGGTTACTTTGCACCAACATGGTGCAAAAGGGACAGCCTTGGCCCCCATACCTGCCACAAAATATGCCGTGGCCCTTCCGTCCCCAAAGGCCAGCTGCCAGCGTGCTACCATAGCTACGTCTAAGTACACATACCAAGTGGAGGATACCCATGGCAAACGTTCTTGTCTTTGGTCACCAGAACCCCGATAACGACGCCATCATGAGCGCCGTCGTTCTGTCTCAGCTGCTCAACCAGGTTGAGTATGCCGGCAACACCTATGAGGTCTGCACTCTTGGTCAGCTTCCGGCAGAGTCCGCCAAGCTGCTCGCAGACGCCGGCATTGCCGAGCCCCGCGTGATTGAGTCCGTCGAGGCCGGCCAGCTTGTCGTTCTCACCGACCATAACGAGTCCGCCCAGTCCGTCGCCGGCCTTAAGGACGCCACGGTCTTTGGCGTCGTTGACCATCACCGCATCGGCGACTTTGAGAGCGCCGGCCCGCTGCACTACATCTGCCTGCCCTGGGGTTCCAGCTGCACCATCGTCACTAAGCTCGCCGGCGTGCTCGGCGTTGAGCTTTCCGACGTTCAGGCCAAGCTGCTGCTCTCGGCCATGATGACCGACACGCTCATGCTCAAGAGCCCCACCACCACCGATGTCGACCGCGCCGTCGCCGCCAAGCTCGGCGAGCAGGTGGGCGTCGACCCGGTCAAGTTTGGCATGGAGGTCTTCCTCACCCGTCCGTCCGGCTCCTTCACCGCAGCCGAGATGGTCGGCAACGACATCAAGATGTTCGAGCCCGCCGGCAAGAAGCTGCTCATCGGCCAGTACGAGACCGTCGACAAGAGCCGTGCGCTCGGCATGATCGACGAGATCCGCGAGGCCATGCGCGCCTACGCCGCCGAGAAGGGTGCCGACGGCATCGTCCTGTGCATCACCGACATCATGGAGGAGGGCTCGCAGGTCCTGCTCGAGGGCGAGACCGAGGCCGCTCAGAAGGGCCTGGGCATTGCCGACGAGCACGACGGCGTCTGGATGCCGGGCGTCCTCTCCCGTAAGAAGCAGGTCGCTGCCCCCATCATGGCCGCCTGCTAGGTTTTGTAACCTGCTACGACCGGACCGCGGACGCCCCGCGCTCCGGTCGTTTTTTGTGCGCGGGACCGCGTCCTCTATTGGACAGGGGCGCCCGTACCGTTGGGCAAATAATGTTCAACCTGTGGTTCCGCTTTTCGGCCACGCCTGCGTGCTTGTCGTGCAGGGTAGGCTAGATGCAAGCGTAATACGTTGGAGCGCGGTGCCGCCACTTGGGCGGGCCGTGCTTTTTTAAGACGGGAGCTTTCCCGTGAAAGGAGCCGCCCATGGCAGCAACTGAGCAGCTGTTCAACGTTCGTGAGCGCAAGCGCTTTGAACGTCATGACATCTGGGAGCGCATCGCCGAGAACGGCACGATTTCCGCCGCCGTCATGGTCATCGCCGCCATCGCCGCCGTTATCTGCGCCAACACCGATGTCTACGAGGCTATCCATCACTTTTTGGAGACCCCGCTGTATGTGGGTCTGGGCAACCTTACGGCTGGCCTCACCGTCGAGCTTTTCGTCAACGACTTTCTCATGGCGATCTTCTTTTTGTTGGTGGGCATTGAGCTTAAGTACGAGATGACGGTCGGCGAGCTCAAGAATCCGCGTCAGGCCATGCTTCCCATGCTGGCAGCCGTGGGCGGCGTCGTCGTTCCCGCCTGCATCTACCTGATCTTTAACCATGCCGGCGCCCGCAACGGTTGGGCCATCCCCATGGCAACCGATATTGCCTTTGCGCTGGGCGTGCTGTCGCTTTTGGGCAATCGCGTGCCCAACGGCGTGCGCGTGTTCTTCTCGACGCTTGCCATCGCCGACGACCTCATCTCCATCGCCGCCATCGCCATTTTCTACGGCCAGAGCCCCAGTCCGTTTTGGCTGGGTGCCGCTGCAGTTGTGACCTGCGCACTTGTGTGGCTCAACAAAACTCAGCATTATCGCCTTGCCCCGTACTCGGTGCTTGGTCTGCTGCTGTGGTTTTGCATGTTTAAGAGCGGCGTGCACGCCACGCTTGCCGGTGTCATCCTGGCCTTCACCATCCCGGCCAAGTGCGGTGTTAAGCTCGATAGCCTTACCGATTGGCTAGGCGAGTACCTGCCGTTGCTCGACGACCGTTACGACGACGAGGCGCACATCCTGGGCCAGCACGACTTTACCCTTTCGACCACCAAGGTCGAGCGTGTCATGCACCGTGTGACCCCGCCGCTCATCCGCATGGAGCGCCTGATCTCCACGCCGGTCAACTTTGTGATCCTGCCGATCTTTGCGTTTGTCAACGCGCAGGTTCGCCTTGTGGGCGTGGACATGAGCGTGCTGCTTACCGACCCGGTGACCCTCGGCGTGTACTTTGGCATGCTGCTGGGTAAGCCGATCGGTATCTTTGGCGTGACGTTTGCCCTGGTCAAGCTTAAGGCTTGCGAGCTGCCTCATAACGTTAACTGGCATATGATCGCCGGCGTGGGCATTTTGGGTGGCATCGGCTTTACCATGTCGATCCTCATCAGCGGCCTCGCCTTCCCGACGGCCCAGTTCGAGGTTCTGGCCGCCAAGGCCGCCATTCTTGCCGGTTCTGTTACCGCGGCCGTGCTGGGCATGATCTACATGAGCGTGGTCTGCAAGCACCCTTCGCCCAAGGACGAGTAGGAGCGCGAAAACCGGGGCCGGACATGCCCCGGATGCCCTCGTGTGAAAAAACGCCGTTTGTGAGCACTGTCACAAACGGCGTTTCATTTATTTGCCATTTTTATTCCACGGTGCCGTAGACGGCGCCCCAGCCGTGGGCGGCAAGGGCCGAGTTAAGCTGGTCGCAAAGCGATTGGCGGTCGTAGTGGCCGGGCGGCAAAAGATTCACGATTTCCATGAGATCGGGCGCCAGGTCCAAGATCTCCGCCTGAACGATTAGATCCAGGCGGTCAATGGCCTTACGGTCATAAAACAAGCCGTCGACCAGACGCTGCAGGTCTCCGAACTCCTCGGCTTGAAAAGAGCCGTATTCCATACTGCCTCCTTGGATGTGCCATGCGGCTATACGGGTCATACGGTGGATATCGTAATTCATTGCGATGGACTTAATCTATCACGGCTTCATACCGTTGCGGCGGTAGCGGTCTATACTTAGACAAACTGCAACGTCCCGCTTTGCGAAAGGTCGCACCCATGCAGACGATCTACCAGAAGATGGAAACCACCGAACTCGATGCCGCCATCGAGGCGCTCAAAGCCGAGGTTGCCGAGGTCAAGGCCAAGGGCCTGACGCTCGACATGGCGCGCGGCAAGCCGTCGCCCTCCCAGGTGGACATCTCGCGCCCCATGCTCGATATCCTCAATGCCGACGCCGATCTGCACGACGGTAACGTCGACTGCTCCAACTACGGCTGCTTTGAGGGCATCCCCTCGGCACGCAAGCTGGCGGGGGAGTTCCTGGGTTGCCCCGCCGATCAGACGCTCGTACTGGGTTCGTCGAGCCTTTTGATCGAGCACGATATCGCCGGTATGTTCTGGCGCTGCGGCTCGTGCGGCAGCGAGCCTTGGGAGGCTTATGAGGCCGCGCACGACGGTAAGAAGGTCAAGTTCCTGTGCCCGGTTCCCGGCTACGACCGTCATTTTGGCATCACCGCCGACCTGGGTATCGAGAACGTCCCCGTCGCGATGACCGGCAACGGCCCCGACATGGACGAGGTAGAGCGCCTGGTTGCCACCGACGACTCCATCAAGGGCATCTGGTGCGTGCCCAAGTATTCCAACCCCACGGGCATCACCTTTAGCGAGGACACCGTGCGCCGCTTGGTCGAGATGCCCACGGCCGCGCCCGATTTTCGCATCTTTTGGGACAACGCCTACTGCGTGCACGACCTGTACGACGAGACCGACGAGCTCGCCAACATCTTCGATCTTGCCCGCGCGGCGGGTACCGAGGACCGCGTGGTGGCATTCGCCTCGACGTCCAAGATTACCTTCCCGGGCGCGGGCATCGGCTTTATCGGTGCGAGTCCCGCGGTCATCGCGGAGTTCTCCAAGCGCCTGAAGGCCGGTCTTATCAGCGCCGACAAGCTCAACCAGCTACGCCACGTGCGCTTCCTTCCCACCATCGAGGCGGTCAAGGAGCACATGAAAAAGCATGCCGAGTTCTTGCGTCCGCGCTTTGAGGCCGTCGAGCGCAAGCTCACTGAGGGCCTGGGCGATACGGGTTGCGCTACTTGGACGCATCCCCGCGGCGGCTACTTTGTGAGCTTTGATGGCCCCGAGGGCTCGGCCCAAAAGGTCGCCGCGCTTTGCGCCGACCTGGGTGTCAAGCTCACGCCGGCAGGTGCCACCTGGCCTTATGGCAAGGATCCGCGCGACACCAACATCCGCATCGCGCCGAGTTATCCCACGGTCGAGGACCTGGAGGCCGCACTCGACGTGCTGGTGCTGGCCGTCAAGCTCGTCGCTGCCGAGCTTGCTCGTGCCGAGCGCGCCTAACGCGTAGGGCCCCGCAAATCCGCGTCCAGTACCATCCGCACTCTCGATACGCAAAGGAGCGTATACATGGATTTGGGAATTTCCACCAACCCCACGCCGGAGCTCTACACCATCAGGGTGACCGGTGAGATTGATATCTCTAACGCCGACAGCTTGCGTAACGCCATCGACTTGGCGCTCGAGCAGCCCACCGAGGCCGTTGAGCTCGACTTTGCCCAGGTGAGCTATATCGACTCGACAGGTATTGGCGTACTTGTGGGCGCCGCGCACCACGCAGCCGATCACGGCAAGCGGTTTGGCTGCGTCAACGTGCAGCCCCCGGTGATGCGCGTGGTTCAGTTGCTGGGTGTCGACCAGGAGATTTCAATTACGGCGGCATAAGCCCTGCCCCAAAAAGGGCGTGCCGTTTGGTATATGTTTGTGATGCGCTCGGATGTTTTGACGTCCGGGCGCTATACTTGACCGAATGAATAGACGAGTTCCGGCCGAATGGCGCGGTGCGGGCTCGACTCACATCGAGCCTTGGAGGTATGTGTGTTTGGTATTGGAGAGGGTGAGCTCGCGATCATCGTGGTCTTCGGCTTTTTGCTGTTTGGCCCGGATAAGCTCCCGCAGATGGGCCGCACGATCGGCCGTGCCATCCGTCAGTTCCGCGAGACGCAGGAAAAGATGACGGCTGTTGTTCAGTCCGAGATTATCGATCCGGTAAGCGAGGCCGCTTCGGCTCCGGTCAAGCCCAAGAAGGCTGCCGTCGATGACGATTCCGATGCGGACGAGGATGCCGTCGAGACGGCCGCGCCCGCAAAGAAGGAGACCTTTGCCGAGCGCCGTGCCCGCCTTGCCGCCGAGAAGGCCGCGAGTGAGGGTGCTGCCGAGGACGAAGGTGCTGCTGGTGAGGCTGAGGGCCCCGAGTCTGCCGCTGCCGCCGTCGAGCCCGAGCCTGCTGCAGAGCCGGAGCCCGAGCCCGAGCCGGCAGAGCCCACGACGGCTGACCTCTACGCCCGTCGTCCCCGCAAGCGCAAGGCCGTCGTCGACCAGCTCGCTCGCGAGCTCGAGGCCGAGGACGACGCCGCTGCCGCCCATGCCCCGAAGGGAGGCGATGAGTAATGCCTATCGGACCTGCGCGCATGCCGCTCTTCGATCATCTGGGTGAGCTCCGTCGCCGCCTGACCATCGTGGTCGTGTCAGTCTTTGCCGCCGCCATCGTGCTGTATTTCGCCACGCCCGTGGTGCTCGACATCCTGGAAGACCCCATCCGCTCCTTTGTGCCGGACGGTAAGTTCTACATCACCACCACGCTCGGCGGCTTTGGTCTGCGCTTTTCGCTGGCCCTCAAGATGGCCGTTGTCATGTGCACGCCTATGATCATTTGGCAGATTCTGGCGTTTTTCCTGCCGGCGCTTCGCCCCAACGAGCGCAAGTGGGTTGTGCCCACGGTGCTCGCCTCGACGGTGCTGTTCTTCCTGGGCGCAATCTTTTGCTACTTCATCATCATCCCTGCGGGCTTTGAGTGGCTCATCGGCGAAACCTCGGCCGTCGCTACGGCGCTGCCCGATCTGGAGAACTACGTCAACATGGAGCTGCTCTTTATGATCGGCTTTGGTGTGGCGTTTGAGCTGCCGCTCATCATCTTCTACCTTTCTGTCTTCCATATCGTGTCCTATGCGGCCTTCCGCGGTGCCTGGCGTTACGTATACGTTGGCCTGCTTGCGGGCTCGGCTGTGATTACGCCCGACGGCTCGCCCGTTACGCTGGGTCTCATGTATGGCGCCCTGCTCTCGCTCTACGAGATTTCGCTCGCCATCGCCCGCGTGGTCATTACCGCGCGCGATGGCAAGGAAGGCTTGTTTGTGAGCCGTCTGGATCTGTTCTCGAACGACGACGAGGACGACGAGGAGTAAATCCGTATGCACGAGGTTGGCATTGTCAACGGCATACTCGATACAGTGATTCGCGCGGCGCGTGGGGCGGGGGCCTCGCGCGCTGTTTTGGTAACGCTGCGCATTGGGGATATGACCGAAGTTGTGCGTGAGGCGCTCGACTTTGCGTGGGAGACGTTTCGCGACGAGGACATGCTCACGCGCGGCTGCGAGCTTGCCGTGGAGGAAGTCCATCCACAAAGCGAGTGCCTGGACTGCCGCGAGGTCTTTGAGCACGACCGCTTCCATTGCCGCTGCCCTCAGTGTGGCGGCACCAACGTGCGCCTGCTGCACGGCCGCGAGCTCGACATCGCCAGCATCGAGATTGAAACCCCCGACAATTAACCAGCCTGCCATTTGGGGACGGGGTATAAATGGTAGAAGTAAGGAGTGCCGAGTATGGCCGAGAAAACTATTGATATCGCATCGCCAATTCTGTCGCGCAATGAGCGCCTGGCAGATCAGCTGCGCCAGCGATTCAAAGAGACAGGCACCTATGTGATCAATGTGCTGTCGAGTCCCGGCTCTGGTAAGACCACCACGATTCTGGGCACCAACGAGCGCCTGCGCGACAAAGCCGGCCTGCGCTGTGCCGTCATCGAGGGCGATATCGCCTCGGATGTCGACGCCATCACCATGAAGGAAGCCGGCATGCCCGCCATTCAGATCAACACGGGCGGTCTGTGCCACCTCGAGGGCAACATGATCATGAAGGCCGTTGACGCGTTCGACCAGGCAGTGGGCCTTCAAAACATCGATGTTATCTTTATCGAAAACGTGGGCAATCTGGTCTGTCCGGTCGACTTTGACCTGGGCGAGAACCTGTCCATCATGATTCTCTCGGTGCCCGAGGGCGACGACAAGCCCATTAAGTACCCGGGCATCTTCCAGCACGCTAGCGCACAGCTGCTCAACAAGGTCGATGTGGCCCCGGCTTTCGATTTTGACATGGATAGGTATACTAAGACACTCGATGACCTCAATCCGCAGGCGCCGCGGTTTGCCGTGAGCGCACGCAAGGGCGAGGGCATGGATGCCTGGTGCGATTGGCTCATCGGGCAGATCGAACAAACAAGGGCGTAAGTCGGCCGTCGTACGTGCGGGCGCAGCCGCAGACACACGAGATAGGAGCCTCTTTTGAAGCTCATCATCGCCGAGAAAAACGACGCCGCGCGTCAGATTGCCGAGCGTCTTTCCACGGGCAAGCCCAAAAAGGACAAGGTGTACAACACCGCCATCTACCGTTTTGAGTGGAAGGGCGAGGAGTGCGTGACAATCGGCCTTGCCGGTCACATCCTTGCGCCCGATTTTTGCGACAGCGTGCTGTTCGATAAAAAGCTGGGTTGGTATTCGGTCACCGAGGACGGCGAGATGCTGCCGGCCGACATACCCGATGGCCTGGCGCGTCCGCCCTATGACACCAAGCGCAAACCGTTCCTTGCCGACGGTATCTCCATCAAAGGCTGGAAGCTCGAGAGCCTGCCCTACCTTACCTGGGCGCCCGTTATCAAGCTGCCGGCCGAGAAAGAACTCATTCGCTCGCTCAAGAACCTTGCCAAGAAGTCCGACAGCGTCATCATCGCTACGGACTTCGATCGCGAGGGCGAGCTGATTGGTTCGGACGCCCTCAACAAGGTGCGCGAGGTTGCGCCCGACTTGCCGGTTGCCCGCGCCCAGTATTCTTCGTTTACCAAGGCCGAGATCACGCAGGCCTTTGAT
The DNA here is from genome assembly GCF_052064015.1 of Collinsella sp. HCP3S3_D1. NCBI lineage: Bacteria > Bacillati > Actinomycetota > Coriobacteriia > Coriobacteriales > Coriobacteriaceae > Collinsella > Collinsella sp. HCP3S3_D1. Next base: position 47,188 of record NZ_JBQHWK010000006.1, on the reverse strand, counting down.
AACCTCGTCTCGCTCGACCAGAACCTGGCCGATGCCGGCGAGAGCCGTCAGCACATCGACCTCATTTGGGGTGCGGTGCTCACGCGCTACCTGACGCTCGCCAAGTTTGGCGGCTTTGGCAACGTGCGTTCTGCCGGCCGCGTGCAGACCCCGACGCTCGCCTTGGTGGTCGAGCGCGAGCGCGAGCGCATGGCGTTTGTGCCCGAGGACTACTGGCAGATTCGCGGCATGGCTGCCGCGCAGGCTGCTGCCGAGGAGGACCGCTTTAAGATCGCGCACAAGACGGCGCGTTTTACCGACAAGGATGCTGCCGAGATGGCGTATGGTCACGTTGACGGTGCCAAGACGGCAACCGTTGCCGCGGTGACCAAGCGCTCGCGCAAGCAGCAGCCGCCCACGCCGTTTGCGACCACCTCGCTGCAGGCTGCCGCTGCGGCCGAGGGCATCTCGCCCGCACGCACCATGCGCATCGCCGAGTCCCTCTACATGGCGGGTCTTATCAGCTATCCGCGCGTCGATAACACCGTGTACCCCGCGACGCTCGATCTGGGCGCCGTGGTGAGTGACCTGGCAAAGATCAACCCGGCGCTGGCGCCCGTATGCAAAAAGGTGCTCGCCGGTCCCATGAAGCCCACGCGCGGCAAGGTCGAGACCACCGACCACCCGCCTATCTACCCCACGGGCGAGGGCGATCCGTCCATGCTCGACGGTGGCCAGCGCAAGCTCTACGACCTCATCGCTCGCCGCTTCCTGGCGACGCTTATGGGCCCCGCCACCATCGAGAACACCAAGCTCGAGCTCGACGTGAACGGCGAGCCGTTCGTGGCTTCGGGCGATGTGCTCGTGACCCCGGGTTTCCGCGAGGCATACCCGTACGGACTCAAGCGCGACGAGCAGATGCCGCCGCTGGAGCAGGGCGACATGGTCGACGTATTCGACATTAAGCTCGAGGCCAAACAGACCGAGCCGCCCGCGCGCTACAGCCAGGGCAAGCTCGTGCAGGAGATGGAAAAGCGCGGCCTGGGCACCAAGTCCACGCGCGCGAGCATCATCGAGCGCCTGTACGCCGTGCGCTACCTCAAAAACGATCCCGTGGAGCCGAGTCAGCTGGGTATCGCCATCATCGATGCACTGTCGCAGTTTGCCCCGCGCATCACGAGCCCCGATATGACCAGCGAGCTCGACGGCGACATGACCCGCGTGGAGCGCGGCGAAGATACCGAAGAGCATGTCGTGACGCACTCGCGCGCGCTGCTGGCCGGCGTGCTCGATGAGCTGCTCAAGCATACGCAGGAGCTGGGCGACGCCATCAGCGATGCCGTCACGGCCGATGCGCGCGTGGGCGCCTGCCCCAAGTGCGGCAAGGATCTGGTCATGAAGACGAGCGCCAAGACCCGCGGCAGCTTTATCGGCTGCATGGGCTGGCCCGACTGCGACGTGACCTATCCGGTGCCGAGCGGCGTCAAGGTGAGCCCGCTCGAGGGCGAGGCTGCCGTGTGTCCCGAATGCGGCGCACCGCGCATTAAGTGCCAGCCGTTCCGCCAGAAGGCTTTCGAGATCTGCGTGAACCCCACGTGTCCCACCAATTACGAGCCCGACCTTAAGGTGGGCGAGTGCAAGGTGTGCGCCGAGGCCGGACGCCATGGCGATCTGATTGCGCACAAGAGCGAGAAGAGCGGCAAGCGCTTTATCCGCTGCACCAACTATGACGATTGCGGCGTGAGCTATCCGCTGCCGGCGCGTGGCAAACTCGAGGCGACGGGCGAGACCTGTCCCGAGTGCGGCGCTCCCATCGTGGTGGTCAGCACGGCGCGCGGTCCGTGGCGCATCTGCGTCAACATGGACTGCCCGACCAAGGAGAAGAAGCCCGCCCGCGGCCGCAAGACGACGACCAAGGCGAGTACGGCGAAGAAGACCACGGCGAAAAAGACGACTGCCAAGAAGGCTGCCGCGAAAAAGACGACCACAAAGAAGGCGGCCGCCAGCAAGTAGCGGCGCAGCCGAAACATTGCCCAAAACAAAAACGAGCGAGGGTCCCATGATCCTCGCTCGTTTTTTGTTCGGCAGTTAGGGACGTTCCTTTTCTACCGGCAGTTTAGGAACGTCCCTAACTGCCAGCTCGGGAACGACAAAACGCTAGTTCACCTCGACGGGTTTAGCGCTGGGATAGCGGTCCTCAAAGTCCAAGCGATACTTGTTGCTGCTGGTTCCCGGCTCGTTGTCGCGTGCCAGCGGCGCTACGATTTCGTCCTTATGGTCCGAGGGCTTAGCGTACTTTAGGCTGATCTCCCAGGCATCGCAGATCGCGTCGATGCGGTGATCAAGGTCGTCATACAGGGCAATGATGTCTTTCCAGGAGTGGTAGTTCTTGGAGCTCATGGGGACGTCCAGGTCCTCGACGATATCGTAATACTGCTCGATGGTCTCCTCCGTGCGCTCGGCGACGTCGGCGAGATTTTGGCGGGTGGTGCGATCTTCTTCCAGATAGCTACCATTGAAGGCCTGCGCGCAGGCGCGGACCTGGCTATCGAGGTCCTCGAGCAGGTCGTAGTATTCGCTCAGGCGACGGTAGAGGTTCTGCTCGGAGAGGGTTGCTTCGCCGCCAGCCTCGTCCTCGTCGTCATCGTCATCGTCGTAAAGGCTATTGGGGTCGCCGAGGGGCTTGAGGTCATCATCGTCAACATCGTGGTGCAGCTTGGTAACCTCGGCAGTCGTCTGCGTGGCGGAGTTGTCGAACGGTTTGATCACAAAGAAGATGACCAGGGCGATGATGATTGCCACCAGCGCAACGATAACGGCGACAAGCGCCCCGGTGCCGCTCTTTTTGGGAGCGGGGGTCTGTGGCGAAGCAGGCGCGTATGCGGGAGCCGGCTGCTGTTGGGGCGAGCCGCTCGCGACGGGTATGCACTGCGTGGTCTCGACGGCCGCGGGGCTTGCGGCGGGGTCGGGGCGATAAGCGAGGGGATCGTCCGCCTTGGCTTGCGGCGTATCAAGGGGCCCGGTCTGCTCAAAAGCGGGCTGGCTATCGCTCGCGGCTGTTTGCTCAACGGGTGCACCGCACGAGGTGCAGAACTTGGCATTATCTGCAAGAAGCTTGCCGCACGAGGCGCAATACCGAGACATTGCCACTCCTTTCGCCACATTTCAATGCCATACGACGATTATACCAAGCATCCAAAATTCCCCATCATAAGTTGCGGTGAAATAGGGACTGTTTGGCGGTCTTAGAGCTTCAATCAGTCCCTATTTCACCGCAACTTTGGAAAGGCGCCTTTAGTCATTGGGGACGTTCTTAAACGACCAGTCAATTAAGAACGTCCCCAATGACTAGGTTGGATTTGGGGTGCGCCTGCCCCTGGGGTATCATGATTTGGTTGATATATCTGCATTTACGCGCCTTGTAGGAAGGGACTGCGCCCATGGCTTTTGAGCCCGCTCAACATAGCTTTATCACGCTCGAGGGCGTCGATGGTGCCGGTAAGTCCACGCAGGCGCGCCTGCTGGCCCGTGCGCTCGAGCTCGCTGGCTACCAGGTCGTGACCCTGCGTGAGCCGGGTGGTACCGCCATTAGTGAAAAGATCCGTGCCCTGCTGCTCGACCCCGCCAATACGGCGATGGGGGATACCTGCGAGCTGCTGCTCTACGAGGCCGCACGCGCCCAGCTGGTGCACGAGGTCATAGCTCCCGCCCTTGCGGCCGGCAAGGTGGTCCTGTGTGACCGCTTCTATGATTCCACGACCTGCTACCAGGCGTTTGCCGACGGCCTCGATCGCCAGATGGTACGCGACGCCAACAACCTTGCTGTCGCGGGGACGCACCCGGCGCTCACGCTCGTCTATCACATCACGCCCGAGCAGGCGGCGCTGCGCATGTCCGCCCGTGGTGCGGTCGACCGCATGGAGGCCAAGGGCATGGCGTTCCAGGAGCGCGTTTACCAGGGATTTAGTGCCATTGCCGCCGAGGAACCAGATCGCGTGAAGCTCATCGACGCCACCGCTTCCATCGAGGACGTCTTCGCGCAGACGGTCGAGCAGGTTCGTGCGTACGGTCTCGACGTTTCCCAGGACGCCGTCACCGCCACGCTTGCCCAGGAGGCCGAGTAACATGGCCCCCGCTCAGGCAAGCCTGCTGGCCAAGCTCGACACCCAAGAGCGCGTACGCGATTTTTTGACCAACGCCGTCGCCAGCGGCCGCGCATCGCACGCCTACCTGTTTTTGGGCGCTCCCGGTGCCGGCAAGCTCGATGCCGCCTGGGCGCTCGCCCAAGCCTTCCTGTGCGAGCAGGACGGCTGCGGCTCATGCGATAGCTGTGTGCGTGTCGCCCGCCATACGCACCCCGACGTGCACTATTACACGCCCGAGAGCGCCACGGGCTACCTCATCGCCCAGACCCGCGAGCTGCTCGACGACGTGCCGCTGGCGCCCATCCGTGCCAAGGCCAAGGTCTACATCATCGACCGTGCCGAGCAGCTGCGCGCCAACACCGCCAACGCACTGCTCAAGACGCTCGAGGAGCCGCCCGAGGGCGTTATGTTTATCTTGCTGGGCACCTCGGCAGACGTGATGTTGCCCACCATCGTGAGCCGCTGCCAGTGCGTGCCGTTTCGGCTGGTGTCGCCCGCCGTGGCCACGAAGGCCGTGAGCCGCGCGACGGGCCAGGATCTCGCACGCTGTCGAATGGCGGTCGCCGTGGCGGGGAGCCCCACGCGCGGCATCGAGTTCCTCAAGAGCGCCGAGCGCCAGGATGCTCGCCGCCAGATGATCCGCGCCATCGATTCGCTCATCGCCGCCGACGAGGCCGATGTACTCAGCCGCGCCAAGTCGCTCATCGTCGCCGTTAAGGCTCCGCTTGCCGAGGTCAAGTCCACGCAGGAAAAGGTGCTCGAGCAAAACGCCGATTATCTGTCGCGTGGAGCATTGAAGCAGCTTGAGGACCGCAACAAGCGCGAACTCAATGCGCGCGAGCGTTCGGGTATCATGGAAGCGCTGGCGAGCGCGCGGACGCTCATGCGCGACGTGCTGCTGACGCTTCAGGATGAGGCGGCAGACATTGTGAACGAGGATGTGCGCGACACGATCGGGCGGCTTGCCGCCGCGACGAATGTTGCGGGTGCCACCCGGGCGCTCGAGGCGGTCGCGACCGCCGAGCGCAACATTGCCAGAAACGTTACTCCCCAGCTGGCCATCGAGGTCATGCTGTTCGATATCAGGAAGGCACTGAAATGCCGTTAGTCGTACCCGTTAAGTTTACCTACGCCTCGCGCGACCTGTGGTTTGACCCGCAGGATCTGGATATCCTCGAGGCCGATTATGCCATTTGCTCCACCGAGCGCGGAACCGAGATCGGCCTGGTCACGGCCGATCCCTTCGAGGTGCCGCAAGACGAGATCGGTCAGCCGCTCAAGCCCGTGCTACGTGTGGCGAGCGATATCGACCTGCAGCTTGCCGACGACCTGGCCATCCAGGGCGATGAGGCCATGGTCGATTTCCGCCGTCTGGTCAAAGATCTCGACCTCGAGATGAAGCCGGTGGGTGTCGAATACCTGTTTGGCGGCGAGAAAGCCGTATTCTACTTTGCGGCCGAGGAGCGCGTCGATTTTCGTCAGCTCGTCAAGGACCTGTCCTCGACGCTGCACATTCGCGTTGACATGCGCCAGATTGGCGTGCGCGACGAGACCCGCTTGGTGGGCGGCTATGCCCAATGCGGACAGGAGCTCTGCTGCACGCGCTTTGGCGGACAGTTTGAGCCCGTCTCGATTCGCATGGCAAAAGAGCAGGACCTGCCGCTCAATTCGTCTAAGATCAGCGGCGTGTGCGGCCGCCTGATGTGCTGCCTGCGCTATGAGTTCGAGGCGTACAAGGACTTTAAGAGCCGTGCGCCCAAAAAGAAGACGCTCATCGATACGCCGCTCGGCAAGGCGCGTATCCAGGAATATGACACGCCGCGTGAGCAGCTGGTGCTGCGCCTGGAGAACGGTAAAGTCTTTAAGGTCAACCTGGCCGATATGACGTGCTCGGAGGGCTGCAAAAAGAAGGCCGCCGAGCAGGGCTGCAGCTGCCGTCCCGACTGCGTGACGCGAGATGTGCTCGAGCGCATCGAGTCGCCCGAGATGCGCCTGGCGCTCATGGAGCTCGATCGCGAGAACGGCGTCGACGTGGGCGATGGCCTGTCGAGTGCCGACCGTCTGGCCGGCACGTCGATGCCCAAGCGCCGTCGTCGCGATGCCGAATCCGATGCTTGTGCCGGTCAGGGCCAGGGCGAGGGTCGTGGCCGCGGAAAGGGCCGCGGCAAGGCCGAGGCTTCCGAGGCCGAGGAGGCGGCCGGCGGCCGTCGTCGCCGCAAGCGCGCGGCGTCCGTCGACAGCGGCGAGACCGCGGGCAAGAACGCCTCTCGCGAGCGCGAGGCTCAGCAGCCCCAGCAGCAAAACCGCGGCGGCGGCATGAACCCCACGCGCCGTCGCCGCCGCCACCTGTCGAGCGAGGAGCGCGAGGACGCCTTCCGCGCCGCAGCCGCTCGCGAGGCCGGTGCCGCTCCCAAGGGCGCCTCGGCCTCCGACGCGCCTGCCGACAAGGCTGGCAGGCCACGTGGCGAGGAGGAGCGCGCGCCGCGTCCGCGCCGTCGCCATTCCTCGGGCACGCAGCAGAAACCCTCGGTTCCTTCTGTGGCCGATCAGGTTTCGGATGGTGAAGTCAAGGTCACGCGCCGTCGCCCCGGCGATGGCGGAGGAGCTGCCGCCAAGGCTTCGCGCGGCGGTGCTCGCGACGAGCGCGAGCCGCGTGAGGATCGCAGTGGCGAGGGTTCGGCCGACCAGAGTCAGAAGCGCCGCCGCCGTCGCCGTTCCCGCAAGCCGCGCCAGGATGGTGGCGAAGGCTCGACCCACACCTCGTCCGCACCGCAACCGCCTGCCGGCGAATAGCGCCCTCAAGCGGATTCGACTTGTCTGACCCCAAGTGCAACGGGGTATCATGGCACTGAATCGACAACCCTCCCTTCGCCCAAGCGTAGGGAGGGTTTTGTCATAAATAACTGTCTGAATGGTTTGAGCCGCTTACGGAGTGCCGGCATCTTGCCGTTTGCGGATGAATTGCTACCGTTTGCCGAGCGCGCGGCGCATGAGGCACTCGAGGTTCTTTCGCCCACGCGATGCGCCGGTTGCGAGCGTGCCGGTGCGCTTATTTGTCGGGAGTGCCTGGCGTCGCTCACGCTTGTCGATCCGCGCCACAGCTGCACGAGGTGCGGCGCTCCGTTTGGAGGCCTGCTGTGTACCGAGTGCTCGGTCGAGGGTGCGTCTTCGACGGTGGCTAAGGCCCTCGATCGCTGCCTGGCGTGCGCCGTCTATGCACATCCGTTGCCGCGCATCATCAAGGCATACAAGGATGCGGGCGAGCGCCGTCTGGCACCGTATCTGGCAGAGCTGCTCTACGACACCGCCCTGCATGCCCAGGTAGCAGCCCCCGACCGTTACGGCGGCGTGCTGTCCGGTGCCGACGCGGTGGTATTTGTGCCCGCAACTGCGGCGGCGTTTCGGCGGCGTGGATTTGATCACATGGAAGCAATCGCGCGCTCGTTTTGCGATCTTTCGGGCGTGCCATTGCTGGACGCCTTGGTCAAATACGGTCATGGCGACCAGCGCGAACTCGGTCGCGCCGAGCGCCGGGAACATGCCCGGGACATGTACGAGACGGTCGAGGATGTACGTGGCTGTCGTCTGCTGCTCATCGACGATGTCATTACCACGGGCGCGACAATGGCAGCGGCCTCGGCGGAGCTTAAGCGCGCCGGCGCCAAAGCCGTCGATGGCCTCGCTATCGCACGCGTTTGGTAGGGGTGGTTTTGTGGCAGTGAAGATTGCGCGGCGCGTCGAGCCGGCAGGCGAGCAACTGGCAGCCTCTGTGATCCTTACCGGCGCCTCGGCGCTACGCATGATGCGCGCCGAGCGCCGGCATATGGGTCACATCAGTTGGAGGGACTTCCATCCCGATGAAGAGCGCCGTGTGCTGCCCGCCTCGACCTGCGAAATCTGTACTCGCGGTGCGAATGACGACCTAACCTTAAACTTTAGCTTGAACTTAGCTATAATGCGCTACGTTCCCGCCAGGCTGTGGTTGCGGACGGGCAATGCGCCCATCCAAGTCCAAGACAGACGCGGTCAAAGGGATCCACGTAAGCGACCGCGTGCGCGCGGCGCGATCATGGCGCGTCCTAGATGTAAGCCGCACCGTCCGTTCTACTTTCTTTGGGGCAATACCGCCTCGCGGGCGAGCGGGCCAGTCGTGAAGGTGGCTGCGGCCTCCCGAGCAAACGCCCCGGTGCGCAAGTGTGGGGTCAAATACCAGGTCAGCTGGTGGGAACAACCCGATATTCCGTGCAGGGCACGGATCGTATACGACACAGAAGGTAGGGTAGCGGACATGGTGAGGGGCAGCTTGATGCATGCAGCTCGGTTGGGTGCTGGGACCGCGGCGGTCATTGCCGTTTTGGGCCTGAGTGGGTGCGCGTTCAATCCACTGTCCACGTTCACGACGCCCACGATCGACCAGATCGAGCGCGAGACCGTTACCCCCACGGTATCGGACGATGCCCTGGTCACGCCGGGAACCCTGACGGTCGCTCTCGATACTTCCGATGCCCCGCAAGCCATGCAGGATGCCGACGGAAACCTCACGGGCTATGCGGTCGATGCCGCTCGTGCCCTCGCATGCCGCATGGGTCTCAAGGTCGCTTTTGTCGATGCGTCCTCGGCCGATTCCGCGCTCAGCGATAAAAAGGCCGATATCTTCATTGGCGACGTCAGCTCTACGGACGGCGATATCAGCTCGCTTGGCACCTGTCTGTACGACGCCCCCGCCGTATTCGGCAAGAGCAGTGACGGCGAGTCGCCGAGCGTTTCCACCGAAATGCTTAACACCGCTACCCTGGGCGTTCAGACCTTCTCGGCCTCGCAGGAAGCGCTCGCCAAGCAGGGCATCACGGCCAACCAAAAGACCTTCTCCAACATCAACGAGTGCTTCGAGGCACTCGAGTCGGGCGAGGTCGATTACGTGATCTGTGATTCCACGGCCGGTGGTTACCTCGCGCGCCTGATGAGCCAAATCTCCTGTGTCGGCACGCTCGAGACGCCCTCCACGCTTGGCGTCGCAGGCCTTAGCTCTAACGATGAGCTGTGCCGTGCCGTGGGCGATGCCCTCGACGACATCACGGTCGACGGCACGCTCGAGGCGGTCCACTGCGTCTGGTACGGCCAAATGCCCTATGACCTTACCGCCAAGACTGTTTCGGGGGCCAATGTGCAGGCATCCGAATCCACGTCCAACGAGACCGAGTCCTCCGATGGCGACACCTCCGATAACAACGGCGACAGCCCGTCGTCTAGTCAGGAGGGCGCCATCACCGACGATGACATCAATAAGCTCAATAGCTAGTTATTGGTAGGGGTGGCGCCTGCCATACATTGAACAAGGCGCTTCTTCACGGTTTCAACACGTATGGCCGGGTCTCCCCCATAGGGGAGCCCGGCTTTTCAATTTTGATAAAACCAGCAGCTCAAGGGCAATTTCCAGGAGAAAAACCAACTCCGCCGACGCCCTCATATAGCGCACTTTGCCGCGGAAAAGTGCGAGACTTCGGTATGCGGTATCAAGCAGTCGTTATTCGGGCCTTTGGGAATTCGGGTGATTAAATGCACGGCAATGGGTACATAGCCAGTACAGTAAGTCCCCGAGGCAGATTGGAGCCACGTATGGATATCAAGGTTTCTGGACGCAAGACGACGGTAACCGATGCTCTGCGTGCGCATGTGGACGAGAAGATCGGCGAGGCGCTCAAGGTTTTCGATATCGAGCCCATGACAGTCGACGTCGTGCTTCGTTATGAGAAGAACCCCTCGAATCCCAACCCGGCAATCGTCGAAGTCACGGTTCGTGCCCGCGGCTCTGTGATTCGCGTCGCCGAGCACGGCGCAGATATGTATGCCGCCATCGATCTCTCCGCCGATAAGGTCACCCGCCAGCTGCGCAAGTTCAAGACCAAGGTTGTGGACAACCGCCAGGGCGGTGCCAGCGCCGCTGATGTCGCACCGGTCGAGCGCGTCGAGGATCTGGCCGACCTGCTGCTGCCCGAGGAGGACGACGACCTGCTCGTCCGCGAGAAGGTCATCGATGTCACCCCGATGACTGAGGAGCAGGCGCTGGTGCAGACCGATCTGCTCGGCCACGACTTCTACGTGTTCGAGAACGCGACGACTGGCCTCATCAATGTGGTGTATCACCGTAAGAATGGTGGATATGGCATCATCAAGCCCCGCATCGAAACACTTGACGAGTAAAATACGTTAACTTGCATGAGTTAACGGTTGGCGGCCATCCCATGCGGGTGGCCGCCTTTTTTACGTAAGGAGTCGCTTTGATGGACAAGGCCGCATCCGCCGGTCATTCGGACCGTTGCCGTATCGTCGTCGATACTTGCTGCGACTTTAACCCCGAGGTCGCCGCGAACCTCGATGTCGATATCTTGGGCTTCCCTTTCATTATCGATGGCGAGGAGCGCACGGACGACATCTGGTCGAGCATGAGCCCTAAGGAGTTCTACGACCGCATGCGCGCCGGTGCCCGCGTGTCCACCTCGGCTGTGTCGCTCGGTCGCTATATCGAGTTCTTTACCGAGTGCGCCAAAGAGGGCACGCCCACGGTTTACCTGTGCTTTACCTCGGCGCTGTCGTCGAGCTACAACTCCGCGTGCCAGGCGGCAGATGCCGTGCGCGCCGAGTATCCCAACTTTGAGCTCTACGTGGTCGACAACGCCCTGCCCTGCGCGACCGGCGAGCTCCTGGCGCTTGAGGCCGTGCGCCAGCGTTCGGCGGGACTGACTGCCAAGCAGCTGGTCGATTGGGCAAACGAGGCCAAGACCTACGTGCACGGCTACTTTACGCTCGAGAGCTTCGATGCGCTGGCTGCCGGCGGCCGCATTCCGCCCGCGGCGGCGCAGCTCACGGCAAAGCTCGACGTCAAGCCCGAGCTCTCCTACGACCTTGCCGGCTCGCTGTCGCTGATCGGCGTCAACCGCGGCCGCAAGAAGGCGCTCAAGTCCATCCTCAAGTCGTTCCGCGAGAACTACGTGCCCGATCGCACCATGCCCATCGCCATCATGACGGCCGATGCCGAAAAGGACGGCGACTGGCTCGAAGCCGCCATCCGCAAGGAGGAGGGCTGCGCCGACGTCACGATCATTCGCAGCTCCGTGGGCCCCACCATCGGCTCGCACGTGGGCCCCGGCATGGTGGCCTGCGCGTTTTGGGGCAAGAACCGCACCGACAAGGCGTCGCTTTCCGACCGCATCGCCCGCCGCGTGCGCGGCCAGTAGACAAGCGCTGCGTCCGTAATCGCCCTCGACTCACAGCCCAAACGCTGGCAACGAGTATTCAACCTGGTAATAACACCCAACCCAAAAGGAAAGGTTTCATGGCAAACAAGCTCTCTGTCGCATTTATCGGCACCGGAATCATGGGTGCCCCTATCGCCGGCCACATTCTGGACGCTGGCTATCCCGTCACGGTCAACAACCGCACCAAGTCCAAGGCTGCAGCGCTTGTTGAGCGCGGTGCCGTCTGGGCCGATACGCCGGCAGATGCCGCGGCGAACGCCGACGTCGTCTTTACCATGGTGGGCTATCCCTCCGAGGTCGAGGAGCTCTACCTGGCGGGCGACGGTCTGCTCGCGTGCACTAAGCCCGGTGCGGTCCTGATCGACCTCACCACGAGCTCGCCCGAGCTGGCGCGCGACATTGCCGAGGCCGCCCAGGTTTCCGGCCGCATGGCGTTTGACTGCCCCGTCACCGGCGGCGAGTCGGGTGCTATCGCCGGCACGCTTACGGCTATCGTGGGCGCTACCGAGAACGACATTGCCCCGGTCCGCGATATCCTTTCCGCCTTTGCGGCAACCATCTGCTGCTTCGACGGCGCCGGCAAGGGCCAGGCTGCCAAGCTTGCCAACCAGGTGTCGCTGGGCGCCTGCATGGTCGGCATGGCCGATGCGCTGGCGTTTGCCGAGCTGAGCGGCCTTGATATGGAGAAGACCCGTCAGATGATCCTGGGCGGCACCGGCAAGTCCGGTGCCATGGAGAGCCTGGCGCCCAAGGCGCTCGACGGCGACTACAAGCCCGGTTTTATGGTGGAGCACTTCATCAAGGACCTGCGCTTGGCGCTCGCCTATGCCGACGATCGCGAGCTTGCGCTGCCCGGCGCCGACGTGGCCTTTACGCTCTATGACATGCTCGACGCCATCGGTGGTGCCAAACTGGGTACCCAGGCCATCAATGTCCTCTATAAGGAGGAGGCCGACGCCATTGCCGCCGGTCTGGACTGGTCGCAGTATCGTCCCGAGGAGCATGGTGCTCACGAGGAAGGCTGTGGTTGCGGCGAGCATGGCGACGACCACGAGTGCGGTTGTGGCCACCACCATGGCGAGGACCACGAGTGCTGCGGCGGCCACGGCCATGACGACGGCCACGAGTGCTGCTGCGGCCACCATCACGAGGAGTAGCGCCCATGAGCTGGACGTTCGTGGTGCTTGCACTAGTGCTCTTTCTCTTTGCGATCTACATTGGCTTTTTGTGCGGCCAGTGGGCGTGCGAAAAGCGCGTCGTCACCAAGCGCGACTACTGGATTGCCAACTTTGCAGGAGCGGCGGCAGTCGTCCTGCTGACCTGGGTGTTCTCGCTGTTCCCGCTGGTGCAGTTTGCGCCGATCGGCTGGCTTGGCGGCTTTATCGCCGGCCTTAAGATGAGCTTTGGCGAGTCCGTTGGTCCGTGGCGCAAGCACGATGAGGTCTTTAACGTCAACCAGGCTCATCGCGCCGCCGCCGACGCAGGAGACGCCGAGGAGCGCCGCCGCGCGCGTCGCAATGGCGCGGCTGACCGACAGCTCATCTCGGTCACCGATGACAGCAAGGGTGCTGGCAGGCACACTAAGAAATAGTAAGAAGAGGTAACTATGGCAGAAAACAAAGACGAACAGCTCACCGACGAGGAGCTGGCACAGCTTCAGCTGGCAGAGGAGAACGAGAACACCGTCGACCGCTTGGTCCAGGAGCTCGGCTGCCCCACGCGCCGTATCCGCCAGTTTGCCGCCCGCGTGCTGCACCTGCTTGCCGAGCGCGACCCGCAGCGCGTCGTGCCCTGCGTGCCCGCGCTGATCGAGGCGCTCGACCGGCCCGAGGCTCAGACTCGCTGGGAGGCCCTCGATGCCCTGGCGGCGCTCGCCACCACCTGCCCCGACCAGCTGGGTGATGCCTTTGAGGGCGCCGAGACCGCACTGTTTGACGAGATTTCCTCCACGCTGCGCTATGCCGCCTTCCGCCTGCTGTGCGTGTGGGGTGCCACGAGCGTCGAGCGTTCGCGCGAGGCTTGGCCCATCCTGGACGAGGCCATCCAGTGCTACCACGGTGACCTCGAGTATCGCGATATGCTCGGCTGCCTGTACGAGTTTGGCAAAGGCGAGATCGATGCCGAGATCGCCGAGAAGCTTGCGCTGCGCCTTAAGTTCGATGCCGAGAACGGCAAGGGCAGCTATCTCAAGGCCCGTTCGAGCGAGATTTGCGAAATGCTTGTTAAACGTTTTGGCCTGGATCTCTCCAAAAAGAAGAAGCGTGCTAGCGTTAAAAAATCTGACGACGCCGAAGACGAGGAGTAACAGATTATGGCGCACGATGTAGTCCTGATTCCCGGTGACGGTATCGGTCCCGAGATTACGCAGGCCATGCGCCGCGTGGTCGAGGCCGCCGGTGTCCAGATCAATTGGAACGTCCAGGAGGCCGGTGCCGGCGTCATGGACGAGTTTGGCACGCCGCTGCCCCAGCATGTGCTCGATGCCGTCGCCCAGACCAAAGTTGCCATCAAGGGCCCCATCACCACGCCGGTCGGTACGGGGTTCCGCAGCGTCAACGTTGCCCTGCGTAAGTACTTCGACCTGTACGCCTGCGTGCGCCCCTGCCTGTCGCAACCGGGCGATGGCTCGCGCTTCCGCGGTGTCGACCTGGTTATCGTGCGCGAGAACACCGAGGACCTCTACGCTGGTATTGAGTTCGACGAGGGCGCTGCCGAGGTCGAGGAGCTCTCACAGCTTGTCGAGCGCTCGGGTCAGAAAACCTTCGCCGCGGATTCCGCCATCTCGATCAAGCCCATCTCCATCGCCAAGAGCCGCCGTATTGTGGAGTACGCCTTTGAGTATGCTCGCCGCTGCGGCCGCAAAAAGGTGACGGCCGTGCATAAGGCCAACATCATGAAGGCGACTGACGGCCTGTTCCTGCGCGTGGCTCGCGAGGTGGCTGCCAACTATCCCGACATCGAGTTCAACGACAAGATCGTCGACGCCACCTGCATGGGTCTGGTTCAGAACCCCAACGACTTCGATGTTCTGGTCCTGCCCAATTTGTATGGCGACATTGTCAGCGACTTGTGCGCCGGTCTTGTAGGCGGCCTTGGCATGGCCCCCGGCTCCAATATCGGAGCCGACTGTGCCATCTTTGAGGCCACGCATGGCTCCGCGCCCGATATCGCTGGTCAGGATATCGCTAATCCCACGGCCGAGATTCTGTCTGCGGCTATGATGCTCGATCACCTGGGCGAGAACGACGCTGCCAATCGTATTCGCGCCGCCGTATCTGCCACGCTCGATGAGGGCGAGCAGGTTACCGGTGACGTGCGTCGTGCCCAGACCGGCTCCATTGAGGGCGCCGTGGGCACGCAGGCCTTTGCCGATGCCGTTATCGCGCATCTTGCCTAAGGGGATACGGCTTCAAACGCCTAAACGGTACTTATACGTTTGCGGATAACCTGAGAATGAATACGCCCGGCGCTCTGTCGGGCGTATTCTATTGAGGACTATGTTTCTTAACAAGGAGTAACTGATATGGGTCTGATTCAAAAGAAGGACGAAAAGGACGAGATCGACGGCATCCAGATCATCGAGCGCGGCGAAGGCCCCGACGGTGACGAGGACGAGAAGATCGACCTGGTCGCCGGTACGTCTGCCGAGCACATTGCTGCCGGCACGACCGCCGAGGAGGAGGACGCCCGCCTGGAGGCTCAGATTGCCGCGGATGCCGCCGACGAGAACCTCATGCCTGAGGAGCAGGACGAGGACGATGACTCCGACGTGGACGACAGCGCATCCAAGCACAAGAAGACGATGATTGCCGCCTTTGTGGTCGCCATCGTGATCGCTACTGTGGTCGGCTTCTTTATCGGCAACGGTGGTTTTGGCGGCAAGGGCGTCGGCTCGGCGACCCTCACCGAGGACCAGCTCGATTCGACCGTGGCAAGCTACAGCTATAACGGCAAGAAGAGCGACATCACCGCGCGCGAGGCCATCGAGAGCCAGTACAGCCTTGATACCGTCAAGGATAGCGATGGCAACTACACCGCTCCCTCTGCCGACGTTATCCTGTCCTACGTGCGCAACAAGATCCTGCTCGACGCCGCCGAGGACGAGGGCATCACCGTCTCTTCTAAGGAGATGAAGAAGTACGCCGAGGATTCTATTGGCACTTCGGACTACAAGACCATGGCCACGCAGTATGGCGTGTCCAAGGACCAGGCCAAGCAGATCGTCCGCCAGTCCGCAACGCTGCAGAAGCTCTACAAGAAGAAGGTGGGCGATAGCTCCGCAAGCATGCCGATCGCTCCGACCGAGCCTTCTGACGGCAACGAGGACACCGCGAGCAAGGACTACGCCGACTACATCATCAACCTTGCCGGTGACGAGTGGGATAGCGAGAAGGGTACCTGGAAGGACAAGGACAGCACCTACGCTAAGGCCTTTGCCGACGATGCCTTTACGGCCGATAGCGCTACCTATAAGCAGGCCATGACCGCCTATTACACCGCCTACCAGCAGTACTCTTCGCAGGCTTCGAGCGCCAGCTCCAAGTGGACCGAGTACGCCAACGGCCTCTACGCCAAGGCCAATATCAGCATCTACGGCCTGTTTGCGTAAAGATTGCCTGAGCCTTCGAGTACGAAGCCGAAATATCTGATGAAGCCCCCTAGAACGGAAATCGTTCTAGGGGGCTTTTTGCGTTGGAGGGCTATCTATTGAGACGGAAAGGGCAGATTGAATGATCGCGCACGTGCTTCATCGGGTCTCCCTAATTCATCTGGGAAAACAACTGCAAACGATTGCAAGTAACCGGCGAACGGTCGAAAACGACCGTTCGCCGATAATCTCAAAACTGGTTCAGACTGGTATTAAGTTAAAAAGACCAATTCACATATCTTCACAATGACCTGCAATTTTTCTACACGCCATTTTTAGCCGCCCTGCGTTGTTTAGACACGGAAAAAGATCCGATCTTTTGCCGAAGCATTTCGAAACGGTTTCAAAACCGCAGGTAGAAGTGTTAACGACCGGTAAACGGTCGAAATATCACCGTGAGCGGTGCAAAAACGTTTTACTGTATGAATCAACGAAAGAGACCTCTTCTGGGGTGATATAGTGACAACAACACGTCACGTGGTTACTACCAGTTGATAGACCACTGGTCTTCAAGGAACGCTTACCAAGAAGCTTTAAGGGCAAGCGCCCGCTGGCTTCCGAAAATCATCGGACTCAGATCGTACACACCTTCGGAAGGGAAATTTGAATGGTTGGCTTTATTCTTACCGGTCATGGACAGTTCGCACCCGGCCTTGCAAGCGCTATCGCTATGGTTGCCGGCGACCAGCCTGCTTTTACCGTCGTTCCTTTTGAGGGCGACCAGGCTGCTTCCTACGGTGAGGATCTCCGCGCCGCTATTACCGCCATGCGCGAGGAGTGCGATGGCGTGCTCGTCTTTACCGACCTGCTTGGCGGCACCCCGTTTAACCAGTCGATGATGATTGCCCAGGATGTCGACAACGTCGAGGTTCTGACTGGCACCAACCTCCCCATGGTTATTGAGCTTCTGTTCCTCCGCGGCAATGCCACGCTCGCCGAGCTTGGCGAGCAGGCAGTGACCGTTGGCCAGACGGGCATCACCGCCCAGACGGTCGCATCCGTTGCCGGCTCCGACGAAGAGGATATCTTCGGCGACGAGGACGGCATCTAATGGCCGATTTCGGAGCCAACGTCCTGAGCTCCTCGGTCGCTCTTTTAGGCCTGCTTGTCATCATGGGCTTGATTTACACCATCTGGTCGCAAATCAACATGAAGAAGAAGCAGAAGTACTTCAAGGAGCTGCACACCGAGCTCAAGCCGGGTCAGGAGGTTCTTTTCGCCGGCGGTATCTACGGAACCGTCAAGGGCATCGAAGGCGAGAAGGTCCAGATCAAAGTCCGATCCGGAGCCGTCGTAGATGTTTCGCGTTACGCGATTCAGGAGATCAAGTAACTGTCGTCAGCAAATAGCGAAAGGAAGCTGATCAACATGGCAGAACCCAACATTCTTCTTACCCGCATCGATAACCGACTGATTCATGGTCAGGTTGCCACCCAGTGGAACTCCACTCTGGGCTCCAACCTCATCCTCGTCGCCAACGACGACGTGTCAACCAATACCATGCGCCAGAACCTCATGAAGATGGCCGCTCCCGCCGGCGTCGCTACGCGTTTCTTCTCCCTGCAGAAGACCATCGACGTCATCGGCAAGGCGAGCCCGCGCCAGAAGATCTTCATCGTGGCCGAAACACCGGAAGACGTGCTTACGCTCGTCAAGGGCGGTGTGCCTATAAAGAAGGTAAACATCGGCAACATGCACATGTCGGAAGGAAAGCGCCAAGTCGCCACCTCCGTCGCAGTTAACGACGAGGATGTCGCTGCGTTTAAAGAGCTGCAGGAATTGGGGGTGGAGCTGGAGATCAGGCGCGTTCCGAGCACGCCTGTTGAGGACACGAGCAAGCTCTTCTCGTAATCCTCGTGATCCACATTGTCAGGAGTGAAACCCTGACGTTCTGTACGTGATATCAAAAGTGCGTACATGCATTTTGAAAGGAGGAGCAAGATGGAATACTCGATCATCCAGGTCGCTCTGGTCTTCATCGTCACGTTCGTCGCGGCAATCGACCAGTTCAACTTCCTCGAGTCTCTCTATCAGCCCATCGTCACCGGCGCCGTCATCGGTCTTATCCTTGGCGACCTCAACACCGGTCTTCTCGTGGGTGGTACCTATCAGCTCATGACGATCGGCAACATGCCGATCGGAGGCGCTCAGCCGCCTAACGCCGTCATCGGCGGCATCATGGCAGCCATTCTCGCAATCGCCACGGGCCTCGAGCCCAACGCGGCAGTCGGCCTTGCCATTCCGTTCGCTCTGCTTGGTCAGCTCGGCGTTACCTTGGTCTTCACGCTCATGTCGCCGCTCATGTCCTCCGCGGACAACATGGCTCACAACGCTGACACCAAGGGTATCGAGCGTCTGAACTACTTCGCCATGGCTCTGCTCGGCCTGATCTTCGCTATCGTCGTCACCCTGTTCTTCATCGCTGGCGCTACCATCGGTCAGACCATCGCTTCCGCCATCCCGGCTTGGCTGCAGACCGGTCTCTCCGCTGCAGGCGGCATGATGCGCTTCGTCGGCTTCGCCGTCCTGCTCAAGGTTATGATGAACCGCGATATGTGGGGCTTCTTCCTCATGGGCTTTGGCCTCGCGATCATCACCGTTGCCAACGATTCTCTGGCAACTCCTGCCCTGCTCATCCTCGCTCTCATCGGCTTCGGCATCGCTTTCTGGGACTTCCAGCAGCAGACCGAGCTGAAGGGTGCAGCTGTTTCTGACGGAGGTGACTTCGAAGATGGCATCTAATGAGTATGTGATCCCGGAGCACTACGAGGATCTCACTCCTGCTCCGCAGCTCGACCAGAAGACCCTCAACAAGATGGCTTGGCGCTCCTGCTTCCTGCAGGCCTCGTTCAACTACGAGCGTATGCAGGCCGCTGGCTGGCTCTACTCCATCATCCCCGGTCTGGAGAAGATCCACACCAACAAGAACGACCTCGCGGCTTCCATGAGCCACAACCTGGAGTTCTTCAACACTCACCCGTTCCTCGTCACCTTTGTTATGGGCATCGTGCTTTCGCTCGAGCAGAACAAGGTTGACATCCCCACGATTCGCGCCGTCCGCGTCGCCGCAATGGGCCCGCTCGGTGGTATCGGTGACGCCCTGTTCTGGCTGACGCTTGTGCCTATCACGGCTGGCATCACCTCCAACATGGCCATCAACGGCAACGCCGCGGCGCCGATCATCTTCCTGGTGATCTTCAACGCCGTCCAGTTCGCACTGCGCTTCTGGCTCATGAACTGGTCCTACAAGCTTGGCACCAGCGCTATTGACGCTCTGACCGCCAACATGCAGGCCTTCACGCGCGCCGCTTCCATCATGGGCGTCTTTGTCGTCGGTTGCCTGGTCGTCACCATGGGTGGCACCCAGATCAACCTCCAGATTCCCAACGGCACCACCCGTGGCCTCTCCGCTACTACCGTGATCGTCTCCGAGAAGGAGGCCGAGAACTTCACCGGTATGGAGGGCATCGATACCGAGACCGCTGAGGCCGGTACCATCGCCATGACCGATAAGGACGGCAACGCCCTCACCGCTTCCGATGCCGACGGCAACGCTGTCGAGTGCGGCGTCACCGATCTGGGCAACGGCATGGAGTCCGTGACCTACGGCACCGTTACCGAGGATCCGGTCAACTTCTCTGTTGCCGACACCCTCAACACCATCGTCCCGAAGCTCGTCCCGCTTATGCTTACGCTGCTGCTTTACTACATGTTTGCTAAGCACAGCTGGACCCCGACCAAGGGCATTCTGCTGCTCTTCGTCCTGGGCATCCTGGGCGCTGGCCCGCTTGGTCTCTGGCCGAGCATCTGGTAAGGCTCTAGCTTGAGGGGTGTGTCCCTACGCGGCTCACACCCCGACCCCTTAAGCCATGTGTATGTTAAAAGCCGCGTGCTCGAAAGAGCGCGCGGCTTTTGTTTTCTTGATGATTCGGATGTGGCAGACAGATAATGTTAACCACCCAAGGTAGTAGCCGAGTTTGAGAAAATGGGAGGATAGGATGGCGATCGGGGCGCGTAAGCAACCGCTGTACGATCAGCTGGTCGATATTCTGACCGAAAAGATTGACCATGAATATCGCGCCGGTGACATGATTCCTTCCGAGCGCGAACTTTCGGAGCGCTATGGTCTCTCGCGCACCACGGTACGCCTGGCTCTGCAGGAACTGGAGCGTTTAGGACTGGTGGTTCGGCAGCACGGTCGCGGTACCTTTGTGACCGACCGTTCGGCAAAGGCAACCAATCTTATGCAGTCCTACAGCTTTACCGAACAGATGCGCGCGATGGGTCGCGACCCCGAGACCACGATTCTCGAGTTTTGCGAGATGGAGGCCGATAAGAATCTAGCCGAGCATATGGGATTGCATATCGGTGATCGCGTTTTTAAGCTCAAGCGCCTTCGTTCTGCCGACAACATGCCCATGATGGTCGAACGCAGCTATCTGCCGGTTCGTCAATTTCTGTCCCTAAAGCGACCACTGCTGGAGAGTAAGCCGCTTTACGATGTGATTGAGCAGGACTTTCAGCAAAAGATTCGCGTGGCCGAAGAGGAGTTCTATGCGAGCATAGCCCGTCCCACCGATGCCCACCTTTTGGCAATTGTCGAGGGGTCGCCTGTGCTCGATTTGGTCAGGACTACGTATAACGAGTCAAACGAGGTTGTGGAGTATACGCTCTCGGTTGCTCGTGCCGATCAGTTTAAATACAAGGTTTACCACCAGCGTAGCAACTAGTGTTCGCATCGTTTCCATATGGTGATTCCTTGCATTTAACTGGTTACTACCAGATAACCAACCGAAGTGTATAATTGCACGTCAGAGGATTACTTCTAGAGAGAGGTATTAGAAATGTTCGAGAAGAGTGTCGAGGAGCTCACCGAGCTCGGCGCCCAGATCACCACGGCCGAGATTGCTCAGCAGCCCGAGCTTTGGCGTGATACGCTCAACATCTATCGTGAGAACAAGGAGGCCATCGAGGCCTTCCTGGCCGAGGCTCGCGCTATGGGCGAGGGCCGTCTGTCCGTTGTCTTCACCGGTGCCGGTACGTCTGACTACGTTGGCGATACCTGCGCCCCGTACCTGCGTCACGCTGGCAACACTGATCTCTACGACTTTAAGCCCATTGCCACGACCGACATCGTGAGCGCCCCGCGCGACTTCCTGCGTGCCGAGGATCCCACGCTCGTGGTTTCCTTTGCCCGCTCTGGCAACAGCCCCGAGAGCCTTGCCGCCGTTGCCGTTGCCAAGGAGCTTGTCCACAACGTCAAATTCCTCAACATCACCTGCGCTCCCGAGGGCAAGCTCGCCGTCGAGTCT
Source organism: Collinsella sp. HCP3S3_D1 (assembly GCF_052064015.1). Lineage (NCBI taxonomy): Bacteria > Bacillati > Actinomycetota > Coriobacteriia > Coriobacteriales > Coriobacteriaceae > Collinsella > Collinsella sp. HCP3S3_D1. The sequence continues at coordinate 25,848 of NZ_JBQHWK010000006.1, read as the reverse complement.
GCCGATGATCCCAACGCGCTGACGCTGCTCATTCCGCGCGCCAACGACAAGGGCTTCGCCATGACCGGTTCTTATTCCTGCATGACCCTGCTCGCCACCCTTATTTTCGACACTGCCTCTGACGAGCAGAAGGCCGAGTGGGTCGAGACCATCGCCAAGATGGGCGAGGAGGTCATCTCCCGTGAGCCCGAGATCGCCGATTACCTCGCTGGAGACTTCAACCGCGTGACCTACTTGGGTTCTGGCTCCTTCGGTGGCCTTGCCCAGGAGAGCCAGCTCAAGATCCTCGAGCTCGCTCACGGCCTGGTTGCCACTTCTTACGACACTTCCATGGGCTATCGTCACGGACCCAAGTCCTTCGTCGACGACAAGACCCTCGTGTTCGTGTTCGTCAACAACGACGCCTACACCCGTCAGTACGACATCGACATCCTCAATGAGATCGGTGGCGACGATATTGCTCAGCACACCGTTGCCGTTCAGCAGGATGGCGCTACTGTCTACGAGGGTGAGTCCTTCACCTTTAAGGGCTACGAGGCGCTTCCCGAGGGCTACCTTGCTCTGCCGTTCGTGATGTTTGCCCAGGCTATCAGCCTGCTTAACTCCGTGCGCGTGGGCAACACGCCCGACACGCCGAGCCCCACCGGCACGGTCAACCGCGTGGTCAAGGGCGTGACGATTCACCCCTTCACCGCTTAATCGCGTCCCCCTGTAAGGGCGCCCGTCCGCTCGTAACGGCGGGCGGGCGCTTTTTGTTTTACGTGAGCTGGGTATAAACATCACCACAGTCAACTGCTCTAGAAGTGAGGAGTACATATGAGCACGTACGCAATTAAGGCTGACAAGTTCTTCTTGCCGGCAGGCCCGCAACTGGGCGGCTATCTTATGGTCGAGGACGGCGTCTTTGGCGCTTGGCAGGCCGACGAGCCCTCCTGCGAGATCAAGGACTACACGGGATCGTGGATCGCGCCGGGCATGGTCGACACCCACATCCATGGCTTCTATAACCATTCGACTACCGATAACGATCCCGAGGGCATCGATATCAGCTCGACCGAGCTCGCCCGTCGCGGTACCACCAGCTGGCTGCCCACGACGTTCACCGATGGCGTCGAGCAGATCAAGGACGCCTGCGCCGCCATCGCTCAGGCGGACGAGGGCCGTGGCCCCGACTTCTGCGGTGCTCGCATTCAGGGCATCTACCTGGAGGGTCCTTTCTTTACCATGAAGCACGTGGGCGCGCAGAACCCCGCTTATCTTATCGATCCCTCCGAGGAGGTCTTCGATCAGTGGCAGGAGGCTGCGGGTGGTCGCATCGTTAAGAGCGCCATGGCGGCCGAGCACGACGGTGCCGCTGCTTATGCGGCTGCTCTGAACGCCAAGGGTGTGGTGACCAGCATCGGTCACTCCGACGCCACCTACGATGAGTGCATCGCTGCCATCAACGCCGGTGCCAGCTGCTTTACGCATACCTATAACGGCCAGCGCGGACTGCATCACCGTGAGCCCGGTGTTGTGGGTGCTGCCATGTCCACGCCCGAGACCTACGCCGAGATCATCTGTGACGGCAAGCACGTAAACCCTGGCGCTATCAAGGCGCTGCTGCAGGCAAAGGGCTGGCAGCATACGGTGCTCATCACCGACTGCCTGGGTTGCGGCGGCATGCCCGAGGGCAGCTACACCAGTGGCGGCATGGACGTCATCATGAAGGACAACCTGTGTTGGCTCGCCGACGGCAAGAGCATTGCCGGCTCGGTGCTCACGCTTGCCCAGGGCGTCAAGAACATCGTCGACTGGGGCATCGCCAGCGCCGATATCGCCATTCGCATGGCAACCGAGGTGCCGGCACGCTCCGTGCACATCGAGGATAAGTGCGGCAGCATCATGCCGGGTCGCGACGCCGACTTTGTCGTGTTCGACCATGAGCTCACCCTCGTCGAGACGTATGTTGGCGGTCAGAGCGTCGGTAACGCCTTTACCGAGTAACGATAGAAAAAGACGGCGGGTCCGAATCTGCTCGGACCCGCCGCATGGGTTAAACGCTCAAAAGTACCTTCACAGTTACAGCTTGTTAGCGATCTTCTTTACCGTGCGCTTAACGCCGGCCACCAGGCCTCCTGCAGGATGCTCCTTCTCGTATGCGAGGCGCTTCTCGCGCTTGGCGTACTCTTCGACGATGATGTCGCCATACTCGTCTTCGATCTTGTCGAAGAAGTCGACGGCGCCCTTAATTTCCTCAGCGGTCGGGTGTCCCTTTTGGACACCGCCGGTGAGTTTGAACGGCCCCCACGTGTCAAAGCCGGGGCAGCCGTAGACACCCATAAAGATGGCCTGCCTCATGCGGCAGATGCCGTCGATATCCTTGCCATACCACTTGTTTTTGCCGCCGTAGGTCATAAGGCCAAACACCTTGTCCTGCGGCTGCAGCACGTTGGTGAGCACGCGTGCCATGTCCTTGTCGATCTCGGAGTAATAGATGCCCGTGGCGACACCGATCAGATGATATTCGTGCAGGTTGGGATACTCGTTTTTGCCGAGCGCCTTGACGTCGAGGGTATCGATCTCGGGGTGTGCCTCGACGATGGCGTCCACGAGCTTTTTCGTATTGCCGTGATGGCGCGAGGCGTAGAGGATGATGGTTCGCATAAGAAGGCCTTCCAGCTGTAATTGCATCAATGTCTGTATGGTACCCCGTTGCATGGCTGGGATACCGGACACATCGATGAGCGTGCGGGTTTGTCCTTTAGTCAGGGCCGAGACGGGTACTTGTGAGCAAAAAGCAGTTGTTCGAAAGGATGGGCAATGGAATACGCTCTCTCCAACGATTCGATTTCTGTTAAGATGTCCACGGCTGGTGGTTCGTTTACCTCGATTGAGGCTGGAGGTCGCGAGTATCTGTGGCAGGGCGATCCCGCCGTGTGGTCTGGCCAGGCACCGATTTGCTTCCCGATTTGCGGAGGCCTGCGCGATGGCAGTGCCATGACGTTTTCCGGGTATCATGTGAAGCTCGCCCGCCACGGCTTTGCGCGCAAGCAGGAGTGGAAGCTGCTGAGCCAAAGCGCAAACGAGCTGGCTATGTGCCTGGCTTCGGAGGATAACGCCGCGCTGCTGAGAGATTATCCCTACCCGTTTAAGCTTGTCGCTCGTTATACGCTCGAGGACGCTGCCGTGCGCGTTTCCTATGAGGTGACCAACGAGGGCACCGAGGACATGCCGTTCTTTATCGGTGGACACCCCGGCTTTAGGTGCCCGCTCGACGAGGGCGAGGCCTATACGGACTACGAGTTGCGCTTCGAGAAAGACGAGGCTGCGGAGCTTTGCACCGCCGTACCCTCGACTGGCTTGATTGATGTAGCTAACCGTTCAAAGAACCCCATGGTGGGAAAGACGCTGCCCCTGTCGCATGAGCTCTTCGATTTTGCGGAGACCATCTTTGACGTGCTCGAGAGTCGTCAGGTCACGCTTTCCAAGAAGGGCGAGGACAAGGGCGTTCGATTGAGTTTTGAGGGTTTCCCGTACCTCATCGTGTGGAGTAAGCCCGAGGGCGATTTTGTGGCAGTTGAGCCCTGGGGCGGCCTCTCGACCTGCTCCGATGAGGACGACGTACTTGAGCATAAGCGCGGCTGCCTTGTCGCCAAGCCCAAGGAGACCGTCGTTCGCTCGTTCACGATTGAGATTCTGTAATTCCGTTTTTCGACTCGTATCGCGAGGCACAAGGAGCCCGCGAGATAAGGAGCTAAAATGATCCTCACCGTTACGATGAACCCGTCCGTCGATACGCGCTATCAGCTCGATGAGCTCATTATCGACGACGTCAACCGTGTGACGCCCGAAAAGACCGCCGGTGGCAAGGGTCTCAACGTGGCCCGTGTGCTGGGCCAGCTGGGCGACGACGTTGTGGCAACCGGTCTGCTCGGTGGCCATATGGGCGCCTATATGGCAGAGCTCATGGATGCCAACGGTATTAACAACGACTTTGTGCCCATCAAGGGAGAGACTCGCATTTGCCTCAACATCCTCCACGCCGGCAACCAGACCGAGCTGCTCGAGAGCGGCCCGACGATTGCCCCCGAGGAGCTGGATGCCTTTACCGCCAAGTTTACCGAGCTTGCGAGCAAGGCCGACGTCGTCACTATTTCGGGTTCGCTGCCCCGCGGCGTCGAGGCGGACTACTATGCCAAGATTACGGGCATTGCCGAGAACGCCGGCGCCAAGGTGCTGCTCGATACCTCGGGCGCTTCGCTTGAGGCTGCCCTCAAGTCCGAGGTCAAGCCCGAGCTGGTCAAGCCTAATCTAACCGAGATCAACGGCTTGTTGGGCACGAGCTTTACCACCGACGATGTGGACGAGCTCCGTGCTGCGCTCGCCTCTGACGCCCGCTTCTCCGATATCCCCTGGGTCGTCGTGTCCATGGGCGCTGCCGGCTCCGTGGGCTTCCACAACGGACGTGCGTTCCGTGCCAAGACCCCCGATATCCCCGCCGTTAACGCTACGGGTTCCGGCGACTCCACTATCGCCGGTTTCGCGCATGCCATCGCTGCCGGCGCGGATGACGAGACGGTGCTGCGTACCGCCAACACATGCGGCAAGCTCAATGCCATGGATCCCATGACCGGTCATCTGGTCATGGACCGTTGGGACGAGGTTTACAACGGCGTTGTCGTGACTGAGCTGTAAGAACTTGGGCGTCGGCTCCGACATCGGTTGTTTGCTTGTGGTTAGAGCCAACGACAAGTGCGGTAGCATTATGCCGGGGCGCGACGCCGATACTGTCGTGTTCATTCCCGACCTTACCCTGGTCGAGACGTATGCGTGTGGCAACAGCTTTGGTAACGCGTTTGCCGAGTAGCCGCCAAAGAAACGATCCGAGAGGGGATTTAGATGATTTACGGTGCATTGGGCGATATCGAGGAGTACCGCGGAATGCTTAAGGGCCTCGACGTGCTGATCGACTGGCTCGAGGAGAACGACCCGGCGGAGCTCGAGGTCGGCAGCCATCCGATTCTGGGCGACAAGGTCTTTGCGAACGTCATGGCTCCCACGACGCGTCCCGAGGCCGAGGCTCACTATGAGACGCATCAGCGCTATCACGACCTGCAGATCGACGTCGAGGGTCGCGAGGCCTTTAAGGTCGCCACGGGCAGCCTGACGCTGGTCCAGGAGTTTGACGAGAAGGACGACTACGACCTGGTCGATTCCGACGCCTCGATCGCCGGCGATCTTGCCGACGACAAGTTTGCGCTGTTTGTTGCCGGCGAGCCGCACATGCCCACGCTCGAGTTCCCGGGCGATGGCGCACAGCCGGTCAAGAAGATCTGCTTTAAGCTGCTTGCCGACGCCTACTGGGAGGAGTAGCGAACTGCCCGACTGAGCTGTTCGTCTGATGGCGTGATTCCATTGAGGAGCGCGCTTGGGCCCCGCTGATTGCGGTTCCTTTGGGGATTGCGGTTGGCGGGGCTTTTTGTTATTTGAGCAGGGTTCATTGGAGCGGTCAAATTAGGCTGAACGACGCAGTTATTGAGACGCAATTGACGCTAAATGGATTGAAGAATAATTAAAATAGCTGTGGATACGAGAAATAGCTAATGGATGGGAGCTCTTTATGGGACTCAGCACAACCGCTTTAATTCCTAGGCGCGCTTTCTTGGCGTTGGGGCTCACAGCTGCTTCCGCTTGCCTCACCGCATGCTCCGGGAAGGGGAGCTATGATGATGGCTACGCTGCGGGCTATGCTGCTGCTCAGGCAGACGCTGCCGGAAAAGAGAAGGATGGCAGCGGCGGGGACGGCGATATCCCCGTATCGGGTATTGAGTACACCATCACGGGGGCGCAGCGCGGAGTAGAAAGCTATAGTGACGGTAAGCCACTGTTGATTTTGAATGTGACTGCAAAAAATGTGTCGGAAGACCTTCAGACTGTTATGTTTTCCGGTAATGAGATATTGGCTTTTCAGGACGGAAAGGGGCTTAATCCGAGTATGTTGGTGGAAGGCCTTGATCTTCCTGAGTCGCGTCAGATACAACCTGGCACAGTTCTTGAGGGTTGGCTTGGTTACGAGCTGATCGACGAAACAACGCCAGTTGAATGTGAGGCTGGCGGCCAAATTGCTTCTTCCGATAATAATGAAGCCATCTATGGGCTGACTAATCCGCAGATTATCGATCTGAGTACTCTTTAATCATTACTCGTACGTTTAAAAAGCTGTCCAGACCTTTGATTTGGGTTAAGGGACCCCCCCTAATCAAAGAGCCCAAATTTAGGACGGGAGCAGGTACGGTTTAGTCGTTGATCTAAGATTGAGCTGTTACGACGTTGTGGGAACTCAATCGGCAAGAAGCCGTTAATATGCCGGCAGACGATCGATTGGAAGGCTGTATGGACGTCAGGCTGCTTGGAAAGAAAAACGAGGGCGAGGGTCTTGAGGTCGCCGTTCCCGTTGATTCGGCTTTTGCAGAGCTAAAAGACAAGAGCGATGAGCAGCTGGCAGAGGCCCAGAGATTTTTGATTGACTTTATGAAGAAAGTTGCGCGGTTAAAGGGAGTGAGAATTGATCGGCCCCATTTCCTCCGCTCGGAGCTGAGGAGGAAGGGTATCCATAAAGATGTCGTCGAGTTTGCCGTGGAAACGACTCCCGTCACTGCCGGAATCGACGTGGGCCTGATCGATAGAATTGCTAGAGAAGTAATTGATTTTGAGACAAAGAAGTCAACTGCCCTTTCCTTTGCAGCAGGTCTTCCCGGAGGTGTTGCGATGGCGGGCACCATTCCTGCTGATATTACGCAATACTACGTGCACGCATTCAGGATTATGCAGAAACTGGCATACCTGTATGGCTGGCAGACCTTTTTTGAAGAATGTGACGACGTTGATGACGAGACTCTCTACGAAATGGCAGTGTTGCTCGGTGTGATGATGGGTGTAGGCAGCGCGAATTCGATGCTAACCGTAATCGCCAAAACGCCCAAGAGGCGGTCGCGAAAAAGGTCGCTCGCCAGTCTCTAACCAAGACCAGTTGGTATCCGATCCTCAAGAAGCTCTTGAGCTTCATGGGTATCAAGATAACAAAGCAGACGGTGGGGGATGCCGCTGGCAAGGTTGTTGTGGGTGTCGGTGGCGTAATCTCTGGTGTTATCACCTATACGGGTCTTTCAAAGGGATCGGCACGCTTGCGTAGGCAGCTTAAGTGCTTGCCGCAGGCAAGCGAGCGGATTCCTGGCACTGGGTACTATGAAAAAGATGAGACCGCGGTTGCCAAGAGGAGGGTTGGCGTAGCGGAACCCCTCTTTATCGAAAAGTTCGGATTTACTCCCATGTTCTACGGCTCTATTGTTGAATATGCTGACCGGCTGGAGGAGTCACTGGCGACTGGAGAAGCGAAGCTGGATGCATATAATCCGGACGTTCTTCTCTGATACTCAGCGGAATTTGGCTATGTGCAACAGGATTGTTGTTCGATCTAATGTGAACGTTGGATGATGCTAGCTATTTATGGAAAACGGTTAAAAAAGATTTTCACCCCTTTTTCACTCCTCGGAGAAGGAGGAAAGAGACACGAAAACAAAAAAGCTCAGAAGCAACTATGCTTCTGAGCTGCACTAATGCAATGGAGCCAGCGACCGGGCTCGAACCGGTGACCCCCGCTTTACGAGAGCGGTGCTCTACCAACTGAGCTACGCTGGCGACCATGTGATGACGCAGCTGAGGCGTCAACGGCTGTCTATGATACGGGACATCGCAAATCCGCGCAAGTGCTCTGACAGCTTTTCTCACGTTAAATGCACTAATCATTCAAGCCGGGATGTGCCTGGTTGCCTACAACTAGGTAGAAAAACGCCCGTCGGCGGTGTGCCGGCGGGCGCTGCTGTGCGATATGTTGCGTTATGAGCTTAGTGCCTCATAAAGTGGTATTCGATCACATTGCTGTAGGGGTGACCCGGGCCCACAATGCCCTGGGGGAACAGCGGGCGGTGCGGCGTGTCGGGGTACATCTCGGCCTCGAGGGCAAAGCCGGCGCCCCAGCCGTAGTTGGCGTCGTCCTTGGCGTGCTCGTCGCCTAGCCAGTTGCCGGTGTAGAGCTGCACGCCCGGGGCGGTGGTGTAGTAGTCCAGCTCACGGCCGGTCCACATCTCCTCGACGTGCAGGGCGCGGCGCAGATTACGGCCGTACTGATAGCCGCCAATGCACAGGCAGTGATCGTAGCCGCGTGCCTGCTTAATCTGCGGATGGTCGGCCTCCATGCCAGGCGCGACGGGGCGTAACTCGCGAAAATCAAACGGTGTTCCCTCGACCGGAGCAATCTCGCCAGTAGGAATGTTCTGGTCGTCGATGGGCAGGTAGTGGGCAGCGTTAGCAACAAAGAAGTGCTCGCAGTCCATGCCGGCGTTATGGCCGGCAAGGTTAAAGTACGTGTGGTTGGTCATGGACACGTACGTGGCGCGGTCGCTCTCGCAGCCATATTCGATACGGAAGCGGCCGGTGTGCGTCACGGTAAACACGGCCGTAAAGGTGCGGTTGCCGGGCAGGCCCAACTCGCCATCCTCAAGTGAGGTGGTCATGCGCACGGCGTTGTGGGCCTCGTCGAGCTCAACATCCCACACGCGCTTGTGCAGGCCGTGCTCAAGATCGCTGTGCAGGTTGTTGGCGCCCTCGTTGGCGGGCATATGCCAGTCCGTACCGTCGATGGTGATCGTTGCACCCGCAGTGCGGTTTGCCACGGGGCCAATGGTCGCGCCAAAGCAGGCGGGGTTGTCAAAGTAACCCTCGAGCTTATCGAAGCCCAGCACCACATCGTGCACGTTGCCGGGAATGTCGGGCACATCGATACCCAGCACGGTGGCGCCATAGTCCATAATGCGAACGCAGATCTCGGGCCCGTTGAGGGTGTAACGATGAACGGGGGTACCGCACGGCGCGGTGCCGAAAAGCTCAGAAGTGATCATTTGGTTCCTAACATCGAGATATTTCCGACAAACTGTAGCGCGAACAGGTGAGATTATCACTACATCCCACTAAAGCAGGGGGTATTTTTCTCAAAAAAGTGATGATTGGAGCTGTGCGGGCGTTCATTTTTGACGCGCACGAGTCTGATACAATTTGTTCGTTACTGTTTGAATGATATGCGCGCAAAGAACGGCGAGGATTCATCGTGATTAAAGCGGAGCGACAGGATAAGGTTCGTCAGCTGCTCGAGGAGCAGGGCACGGTCTCGGTCAAGGAGATCTCGGACGTGCTGGGCGTCTCGGATATGACGATCCGCCGTGATCTTGAGGAGCTTGCGAGCCTGGGCGAGATCGAGCGCGTGCACGGCGGCGCCCGCAGTGCGCAGGGTCGTCCCCACGCTATGTTGCGCCACGAGTACTCGCACAGCGAAAAGCGCACCAAGCATGCCGAGGAAAAGCTGCAGATTGCGCGCCGCGCCGTGGAGCTTATCGAGGAAGGTTCGACCATCTTTTTGGGTACGGGCACCACGGTTGAGCAGATGGCCTCGATGCTGCCGGCGTTTCGCCTGCGCATTGTGACCAATTCGCTTTCGGTGTTTAACCTGCTCGAGGCGCGCGAGGACTGCGACCTGTGCCTCGTGGGCGGCATGTATCGCCGTCGCACCGCCGCTTTTGTGGGACCGACGGCCGAGGATACCCTGCGTGCGCTGGGTATCGACGCGGCGTTTATCGGCGCCAACGGCATCTTGGACGGTGACGTATCTACGTCCAACATGGACGAGGGCCGTATCCAGCAGCTCGCCTTTAGCAAGGCAGACTCGCGCTATCTGATCGCCGATTCCAGCAAGATCGGCAAGCGCGACTTCTACACCTTCTGCCGCCTGGACAAATTGGACGCCGTGGTGTGCGAGCCGAGTATCGCCGCCGAGGATCGCGCCGCCATCGAGGAGCATACGCAGATCATCTGCTAGCTAGCGCTGCAGGATTGCCAACAGGCGATGCGGGAGGACTTTTACCTCCTGTCATTGTGGGGAATCGGCGCGTCAGCGCTATGCGATATGACGCGCAAATGAGGACTTCGCTATCAAATTGTTTCAACCTGTAACAGGTAGGGGTGAAGGCACCAACCAGATGTTACAGATTGAGATTTTTGGCCCGGCCTATTCCGTTTGTCTCAATCTGTAACAGCTAGGACCTAAAAACTCGACTAGGTGTTACAGATCGAGATTTTGTCTATCCAGCCATCACCTTTGTCTTAATCTGTAACAGTTAGACGGTTAAAAGCGAGTTAGATGTTACAGATTGAGATATTTCTGCTCGGGCGTTCTGTTTGTCTCGATTTGTAACAGCTAGGGCCGAAATATTCGGCTAGATGTTACAAATCGAGACAAACGACCTGCTCGGGCCGCGCCAAAACAAAAGAGGCCGCATACGAACCCGTGGAGGGATTCGTATGCGGCCGACAGGGGGTATGCGGCAAAAGTTAGGCCATGAGCAGGCCGGTCTCCGCGACGTTCTTGTACCAGTACGCGCTCGCCTTGGGATAGCGCTTCTGGGTCTCAAAGTCGATGTAGAACAGGCCGTAGCGCTTGTTGTAGCCGTTGGTCCAGGAGAACTGGTCCTGCAGCGACCACACAAAGTAGCCGTCGACGTTCACGCCGCCGTCGATCGCCTTGAGGATCCACGCGAGATGCTGGCGCATGTAGTCGATACGAGGGGCGTCGTCGATAAAGCCATCCTCGAAGTCGTCCTTATAGCCCATGCCGTTCTCGGTGATGTAGATCTTCTTGTAGTTGGGGTAATCGTTCTTAATGCGGAGCAGCAGGTCGTACAGGCCCTCGGGATAGATGATCCAGTCCCAATCGGTGGTGGGTACGCCTTCGCGCACGCATGCCTCGCCCACGCCCTTGAGGAACCAGCGCGAGGAGCCCTTGTCGCCGGTGCCATTGTGGTTGATGTCGTTTTCGCCCTCGGCGGCACGCAGGAACTGGCACTTGTAGGTATTGACGCCCAGGCAATCGTTGTAGGGGAGCGCGGCGGTCAGCGCGGCGATGTCCTCGTCGCGAACGTCGAGCTCGCCGCCGGCGATATGGGCCAGCTTGGTCGCGGCTTCCATGGTGTCGGCTGCATAGTGGCCGCGGAAGGTGGCATCGAGTACCCAGCGGTTGTTGATGACGTCGGCCATGCGAGCTGCCTCGCAGTCGGCGGCGTTGTTGGGGTCGAGGGGATACTTGGGCTCTAGGTTCTGGACAATGCCGATCTCGCCCTCAAAGCCACCCTCATGGAAGGCGACGACGGCCTTGGCGTGGGCCACCATCATGTTGTGCATAAGCTGGAAGGCCTTGTCCAGGCGATACTTCTCGCCGTGCGGCCAGTTGCCGACGATAAAGCTGCCCTCGGCGGTCGCGGGAATCTCGTTAAAGGTAAACCAGTGCTTGACCTCGGTGAACTCGGCAAAGCAGAACTTGGCGTACTCGACAAAGGCGTCGATCGTCGTGCGCGTCAGGAAGCCTTCGCCGCCGTTCTGGTAAAAGGCCTCGGGCGTATCGAAGTGATCGAGCGTGACATAGGGGATAACGCCGGCTTTATTGCAGGTGGCGAAAAGCTCGTGATAGAAAGCGACGCCCTCGGGGTTGATCTCGCCAGTGCCGTTGGGGAAGATACGGCTCCAAGCGATGGAGACGCGGATACCGTTGATGCCGAAGCGCTGGCACAGGTCGATATCGACCGGGTACTTGTTGTAGAAATCGCTTGCGGGGTCGGGGGAGAAGCGACCCTGAGCGGCCAGGAAATCGTCCCAGGGCACTTTGCCCTTGCCGTGCGTGCGGGTCTCGCCCTCAACCTGGTAAGCAGCGGTGGCGCCGCCAAACACAAAGCCGTCGGGGAACTGCATGGGGTTGGTCATGAGGCATCCTTTCTGTGGGATACGAATAGGGAGAGGTGCCCGAACAGGGGATCCGGGCACCAACAGAGGGAGGAGCTAGTCGAGGTTCTCGCGGAGCCACTTGATGGCGCCAGCGGGGTCGCGGGTAAGGTCGATATATTCCTTACCGCGCGGGGCGAGCAGCTTAATGCCCAGACGATCGGTGTCGGCCTTCATGTCGTTGTAGTAGCTACGAACCTGCGGGGCAAGCACGATAACGTCGTACTGATCCATGATGGCAGTGTGCTGACCATAGGCGCCCGCGGAGGAAGCGATGTTCTCTCCGGTCTGCGCGGCACCTTCCTTGATGGCGTTGGCAAGCATGGCAGAGGTGCCGGCGCCGGCGCACAGGACGAGGACCTTCAGGCCATCGACATCCTTCTTGGCGGATGCATCGGCGGCGGGCTCGGGCTGATCGGCGACAGGCTTGCTGTCGGCGGCGGCAACGGTCGTCTCGACGGAAGCGGTGGCCTGCTCGACAGCGGGCGCAGGGTTGCTGGCGGCGATGGTGGCAGCACCGTCGGACTCAAGACCCAGCTCGGCGGCGCGCTCGGCCTCCTGGTCGCAGAGCAGCTTGTCGTATGCCTTCAAGAACGGCAGGTAGATGATGGCGTCCAGCAAGATGATGATCGCGACAAATACCAGGGCGATAAGCTGGAAGTTCGTGGTGATGAAAATGCCGATGGGGGCAGGGGTAGCCCAAGGCACCACGAAGGAGAAGCCGTTCATGCCCACGTTATCGATAAAGAACTTGGCAACACTCACGTTGACGCAGCCGGCGGCAACAAAGGGGATGAGCATGTAGGGGTTAAGGATCATCGGCGCGCCAAAGAGCAGCGGTTCGTTGACGGCGAAGGCAACAGGAACAATCGAAGCCTTACCGACGGCTTTGAGCTGCTTGGACTTCATGAAGAGAATCAGCAGAAGCGGCACGATGAACGTGGCGCCGGTGCCGCCGAACTCACCCACGAGCGACATGTTGAAGGTGAGGGAATGGGCGGGGTGACCACCGGCCAGCAGAACCTGCAGGTTCTCGGCCTGGTTGGCAAGACGGATGGGGTCGATGCCCGGCTGGACAATCGAAGGACCATGGACACCGATGAACCAGAAGAACGCGGTGGCTGCCTGGATAAGGATAAGGCCAGGATAGGTTTCTGCAGCGGTAAAGAGCGGGGAGAGCAGTTTGATGAGCAGCTCGGAGAACGGAACGCCCATGAGGTTGCGCACGACGACATCGATGATGCCGCAGATGATGACGGCGCCGCCAAAGGGGATGATGTCGCGGAAGTTCTGAGCGATGGCGCCCGGAACCTCCTTGGGCAGCTTAATGGTCAGATCGCGCGAGACGCAGAACTTATAGACCCACACGGTAATGAACGCGGCGATATAGGCCGAGAACAGACCGCGCGTACCCATGCTGGTGCAATCGAAGACCGAAAGCTCGGAGCCGTCGAACTTGGTGGTGAACTGCGTAACAGCGAGCAGCAGCATGCTGCACTGGGCGGCTACCATGGTGGAGCCGTCGTTGAGCACCTTGCCGGCGGGCATGCGACGGTTCATGGAAGCCGTGAAGTTCTTGGCGGTGGTGCCGGCAACCATGATGCCCATAACGCCCATGGTGAAGTTGTACAGCTTGTTGCACCAGTCGATGAGCGGCTGGGGCAGCGTGATGCCAACTACGCCAGGAAGGGTGGCGATCAACAGGAAGATCGAAGAGGTGAGGACAATGGGCATGCACCCAAGGAATCCGTCCTTGATGGCCTGGAGGTAGATGTTCCTCGAGATCTTCTCAAAGAATGGTTGATGCTTTTCGAGCATCTTTACGATGGCGTCCATAAAGCTCCTTTGTTACTTGATGCGCGATGCATGTGGATGGAACTGGTCGTCGATGGATGGTCAGGACTGCCCGGAAACCTTCCCTCTTAAGGAAGGCATTGCGAAATGACAACGTTGTCATTTCGTTAATGACAACGTAAGACATTTTTGGAAGAGCAACAAGGATTTACAGGTGAACGGTCGATATCGTCCGATAAACGGCTGATTTGTCAGTCGGGCAGGTAGTGTATGCTAGAACGCAAAAAAACAAGCGATATAGAACCGAGTGGAGAAGAAGTGGCAACGATGGACAAGAAGAATGTCTCGATGAACGATGTGGCGATTGCCGCGGGCGTTTCTCTCAAGACGGTTTCGCGCGTGATCAACGAGCCCGATAGCGTACGAGAGTCGACACGCGATAAGGTCCATTCCGCAATGGAGGCGCTCGGGTTTCGAACCAACTTCGCCGCGCGTTCGCTCAAGCTGGGCCGTTACGGGTGCATCGGCGTGGTGCTGTTCCACTTGTCGGGCGGCGCCGTGGACATGATTGACGGTATCGCAGATGCCGCCGAAGAACGCGGCTTTGCTCTCACGATGATCAAAAAGCGGGCGGGGGAGAAGATGACCCTTGCCGAAGCGGCGCGCAGGATGTCGCAGCTTCCCGTCGACGGCATGATCTTCAATCTGCGCCAGATGGTCGATGACTTTGATACCTTTGAGGCGCCGAAGGACCTCAAGACGGTGATTATCACGCCGATGGAGCATCCTGCCTGCTCTACCGTCAGTGACGATCAAGAGGGTAGTGCGCGCATGGCGTGCGAGTACTTCTTAAATCGCGGGCACAAGAACGTGTATTTCGTTTCTGGTAAAAAAGAGTCGCTGTCGAGCCAGTGCCGTATGAAAGGTTGGCGTGCAGCACTCGAGACGCGTGGCATTGAGCCGCCCGAGCCTCTGCAAGGTGATTGGAATGCGGATAGTGGCTATGCCGCGGGCCTTGTGCTTGCCGATAAACCCGATTGCACGGCGGTCCTCGCTGCTAACGACTGCATGGCAAACGGCGTGATGATGGCTCTACGTGACAAAGGGCTCAGTGTGCCCGACGACGTGTCCGTGATCGGCTTCGACGATGAGCTCTACAAGACGATTCCCAACTCGATTCTGACGTCGGTGAAGTTTCGCCACCGCGAGCTGGGCATCCGTGCACTTAACGAGGTCGTCGCAGGTCTTGAGGCTCCGAGCTCCAGAAGCCGTACGCTCGTCTCGGGCGTGCTGATCGAGCGTTCCAGCGTGAAAGACCTGCGGGCGTAGACGTGCTCGGCTCGTTCATCTCAATCTGTAACAGGTAGAGCCGAAAATCTCAGCTAGTTGTTACAGATCGAGATTGAGAGGATTGTCCTGTGCGTTTATCTCAATCTGTAACAACCAGACGTCCAAAACCGGTTTTAGTGTTACAGATTTAGACAATTCGGCCCCGTCTTCCCGGTTTGTCTTGATTTGTAACAGCTAGGGACCAAAAACTCGGCTAGATGTTACAGATCGAGACAAACGGCCCCCCCCAGCCGAACAAAAACAAAAGGCCGGGGGCGGCGCGCCGTGTGACGTGCCACCCCCGGCTGAGAAATGGGGACAGGTTATGTGAGCGGGGCAATTCCGCTGGTCGCCAGCCGCTAGTCCAGACGACGGGTCTGCGCCACGTGCTTGTACCAGTAGGCGCTTGCCTTGGGCGTGCGCTTCTGGGTTTCAAAGTCAACGTAGAAGAAGCCATAGCGCTTGTTGTAACCATTGGTCCAGGAGAACTGATCCTGCAGACTCCACAGGAAGTAGCCGCCCACGTTGACGCCCACCTCCATGGCCTTGAGCAGCCAGCGCAAGTGCTGCTCGATGTAGTCGATGCGCGGCTGATCGTCCACAAAACCGTCCTTGTAGGGGTCCTTGTAGCCCATGCCGTTTTCTGTAATGAAGATCTGCTTGTAGTTGGGGTAGCGCTGCTTAATGTAGACGAGTAGATCGAACAGGCCCTCGGGATAGATGATCCAGTCCCAGTCGGTGGTGGGGATGCCAGGCTTGTTCACGTGCTCGCCAATACCCTTAACGCGCCAGCGGCCGGTGCCCTTCTCGCCCGTACCGTTGTGGTGCAGGTCGTTCTCGCCGTCGTAAGCCTTCAAGAAGCGGCAC
Organism: Collinsella sp. HCP3S3_D1; assembly: GCF_052064015.1. Lineage (NCBI taxonomy): Bacteria > Bacillati > Actinomycetota > Coriobacteriia > Coriobacteriales > Coriobacteriaceae > Collinsella > Collinsella sp. HCP3S3_D1. Next base: position 9,996 of record NZ_JBQHWK010000006.1, on the reverse strand, counting down.
TGGTAGTTGTTGACGCCCAGATAGTCGTTGTAGAGCGCGGCCTCGCGCATAATCTCGAGGTCCTCATCCAGAATCTCGATGGTGCCGCCCGAGACGGCAGCCAGACGGTTGGCGCACTCGAGGGTGTCGGGCGCGTAGTCGCCTCGGAAGGTGGCGTCGAGCAAGAACTGGTTCTGCAACACGTGCTCGTTGTTGGCGGCTTTGATGTCGGCGGGGTCGTTCTCGTTGAGCGGATACTTAAACTCCAACGACTGAATGACGCCGATCTTGCCCTTAAAACCGCCGTTGTGGAAGGCCAGTACGGCCTTGGCGTGGGCGAGCATCATGTTGTGCTCGCACTGGAAAGCCTCGGCCAGATGCGCCTTGACGCCGCCGGGGAAGGTGCCCTCGATGTAGGTGTTGGAGGCATCGGCCCAAATCTCGTTAAAGGTGAACCAGTAGGTCACCTGGTCGGCGTACTCCTTAAAGCAGAAGGTGGCAAAGTCCACAAAGGCATCGATGGTCTCGCGGTTGAGGAAGTCGCCCTTCTCAAAGAGGGCAAGCGGCGTGTCGAAGTGATGCAGCGTGACAAACGGCTCAACGTGGTGCTTGTGGCACTCGGCGAAGAGATCGTGGTAGAACTGCACGCCCTCGGGGTTGATCTCGCCGGTGCCGTTGGGGAAGATGCGGCTCCAGGCAATGGAGAGGCGAATGCCGTTGATGCCGAACTCCTCGCACAGCTCCAGATCGACGGGGTACTGGTTGTAGAAGTCCGAAGCGGGATCGGGGGAAAAGCGCCCCTGGGCCTCCAGGAAGTCGTCCCAGGCAACCTTGCCTTTACCGTGGGTGCGGGTCTCGCCCTCTACCTGGTAGGCAGCAGTGGCGCCGCCAAAGACAAAGTCCTCGGGAAACTGCGCAGGCGGGTTGGTGACGCTAGCTGGGTTAACGGACATGATGATCCAATCGTCTAAATCGAAGGGCCAGCCGGTCTTGGATGGTCGGCTGGCCCTGTGCGTTACTTACTTCGAGAGTTGCTCGCTTACGAAGGCGAGAGACTTATCGCCGTTCTGGGAAAGCTCAATGTACTGCTTACCGCGGCAGGCGACGCACTTGTTGCCCACGCGCTCGCAGTCCTTCTGCAGGTCGGCCAGGTAGCTTGCGGCTTGCGGGGCCAGGACGACCAGATCGAAGTCGGGGAGCATGTCCACGTGGTTGCCATAGGCCTCGGCAGCGGTTTCAAGATTGATGCCGCGCTCCTTGGCGGCCTTGGCCAGCGCGTTGGCGAGCAGGCCCGAGGTACCGCCACCCTGGCAGAGCACGAGCACGCGTTTGCCGTTGAGGTCGCTGGTGGCCGTTGCCTCGGCAGCGGGTGCTGCGGAAGCGGCGGGAGCGCCGGCTTCCACGGCCTCGGCAGCAGCGCCGGCGGCAACGCTCTTGGCGTCGGCCTTGCCCTGGAAGGCATCGTTGAGCTTGGCGGCCTTCTCGGCGTTCTTGGCGGCGAGCTCCTCCTGGGAAATCTCGGCCTCCTCGGCGCACTTCTGGGCGTCATAGGCACGGAAGAACGGATAGTACAGAACGAAGTCGACGACCAGGATAAGGGCGAGCATCACAAAGGCGAGCGGCTGGAAGCCCAGGCCCATGATGGTGCCGATGGGGCCGGGGACGGTCCAAGGCAGGGTGTACATAAAGCCGTTCATGCCCAAGAAGTCGATAAAGATCTTGAGGATCCAGATGTTGGCGATCGGGGCAAAGACAAACGGGACAAAGAAGACGGGGTTGAGCACGATAGGCGCGGCGAACAGCAGCGGCTCGTTGACGGCAAAGCACACGGGGACGATGGCGGCCTTACCGACAGCGCGCATCTCCTGGGACTTGGCCAGGAAGCAGAACATAAAGACCAGGACGAGCGTGGCGCCGGTGCCGCCCATGCAGACGACGAAGTACTGGGCACCCTGGGTCAGGACAGCGGAAGCGTGCTGGCCGGCCTGGAACGCAGCCAGGTTGTCGGTCATGTTGGAAACGAGGGCGGCGGCGATGGCGGGCTCGACGATCGAGGGGCCGTGGACGCCCACGAACCAGAACAGGCTCATGGCGCCGTAAATCACAGCAAGGCCGATGTAGCCGTCGGCAGCGGTGAACAGGGGCTGGAACACCTGGATGACGCCCTGGGCAAAGCAGAAGCCAAAGGCAGCGCGGAAGACGATGTCAAAGACCCAAAAGACGGTGATGCAGACGGAGAAGGGGATGATGTCCTTAAAGGTCTGCGAGATGTTGGGCGGAACCTGCTCGGGCATCTTGACGGTGATGTTGCGCTTGATAAAGAACTTGTAGATGATGCCGGTCACAAACGCAGCGATGAAGGCGGTCAGTAGGCCCTTGGAACCAAGGTAGGTGGTGTTGAAGCCACTGGCGGCATCCGTGGCGATGGTGTCGCTCGAAAGGAGCAAGAAGCCGATGATGGCCGCGCACATGCACGAGATAAAGTTGATCTGGTTATTCTTGGGCAGATCGCGGTTCTGGGCGTCGGCGAAATGCTTGGCCGTGGTAGCGGCGCAGGCGATGGCCAGGATGCCCATGGAGTAGTTGTAGCACTTCCACAGGGCGTTGTTGATGTCATCGGGCCAGTAGAAACCCCAGATGTTGGGGACCGAGGCTACCAGGCAGAAGATGGACGAGAAGATGATGATGGGGATGACGGAGATAAAACCGTCGCGGATCGCCTTGAGGTACTTGTTGCGGGCGATCGCGTTGAAAAAGGGCTGGCCCTTTTCGATGGTGGCGATGAGTTGCTCCATGCAAAGCTCCTAAGAGTCGGTGGGTTAGCAACGATGGTAGCTTTTGACGTTTGGTTGCCAAAATGCTGACGTTGCCATTTTGTGACACAAAATAAGATGCGAACCGATGGCCCCTGTGCCTGCGGACCGTCGATTTCTTGCGCGTAAACGTTTGAGCCGCCCGGTGGCTCTGTGTTTGCACAATGGCAACGTTAACATTTGGGCGATAAAAGCCGTTCGGGGAAGCAAAAATGTCGGTGAACGGTAGGTTTTGGGTGGTGAGCGTATGGTGGGGGAGGCGTTAGATATACTTGAAGATGTTTCATTTGACTGCGTAGGGTGCCACCAATGGCATCGTTGACATAGAAAGATCGACCTATGGCCGCTGTTAAAAAATCGGTTTCCGTTAAGGATGTGGCGCTCCTCGCGGGCGTCTCAGAACAGACGGTCTCGCGCACCGTCCACGATTCACCCAGCGTGCGCCCCGAGACCAAGGAGCGCGTGCGTGCCGCCATGCGCGAGCTGGGGTATCGCCCCAATTTTGCCGGTCGATCGCTGCGCCGCGGCAAGTTTAAGACCGTCGGCGTCGCCATGTTCAACATTACCGGTACCGGCAACCTCGACCGTATGGAGGGCTTTGCCGCCGCCGCCGATAAGCACGGCTACGCCATTACCCTCACTAAAGTAGATGGACATCCCTATACTCTCGAGAGCGCATCGTCGCGCATGAGCGCACTGCCGGTGGATGGCATGGTTGTGATCATGAATCGCATGCCGGCGGACTTTGGCACCTTTGAGCCGCTGCCTGGTATGCAGACGGTGCTCGTTACCATGCTGGAGCACCCGCTGTGCTCGACGGTCGATAACGATCAGTTCGATTGTTCGCGCCAGGTTGTCGAGTACTTGCTGGGGCAGGGGCACAAGACCGTGCACTTTATCTCGTGTCCCGAACGCTCGCTTTCGGGCATGCAGCGCGAGGAGGGCTGGCGCGAGACATTGCGTGCGCATGGTATTGAGCTGCCGCGACTCATCCGTGGCGACTGGACGGCGCGGAGTGGATATGCCGCAGGCCAGGCTCTGGCGGACGATCCGACCTGTACTGCCATCTATGCCTCCAATGACGCCATGGCCTACGGCTGCATTCGCGGACTCGAGTCGCGCGGAAGGCGTGTGCCCGAGGACGTGAGCGTGGTGGGGGTTGATGATAGTCTGGGCGACATCGTGCCCGATCGTCGCCTGACCACCGTGCGCTTTGACAACAAGCGTGTCGGCATGTGGGCAGTCGACAAGATCGCCGGCGCCGAGGGAGTTGCGTCTGGCGTGGAGCACATGCTGATCCCCGGCGTGCTCGTAGAGGGCGATACGGTGCACGATTTGCGTTAGGGCGCGGTCCTGTTTGGGTTTCCGTTAATCATGTTTGATATTGTTCGAAATGGTTTGGAAACCGTTCACGGGCAAAAATTGACCGTTCATAGCTTGAAATTACGTTTTGCGCTGTTCTTTTTTGTTTGAATGTTATTGTTTCTGTCATACACAACGCAGCGCGTATGCCCGGACGCGGTGCTCTCCGTTGGTTCATATGTGAAAGGAACGCAATATGGCAACCAAAGAAGAAATCTCGATGGTTGGATTCGAGATTGTCGCATACGCGGGTGACGCCCAGACTGATCTGCTTGCAGCGCTCGATGCTGCTCGCGAGGGTGATTTTGAGAAGGCCGAACAGCTGCACAAGGATGCCAGCGATGCGCTTATCGGCGCCCACGACACGCAGACCAAGCTGCTTTCGCAGGAGGCCGGCGGCGGCGAGATGGAGATGACCTTCATCATGGCTCACGCTCAGGACACTCTCATGACCACTATGATCCTGGAGAAGCAGGCCCGCTTTACCATCGATGCCTACAAGCGCATTGCCGAGCTCGAGGCCAAGCTCGCCTAACGAGCCCGCACAACCAAGTCCCCTTCCAAAAGCCCTGCCGCTATCCGCGGCAGGGCTTTTCTGTATCCCATCTATCTCGGTTGCGGCGAAAAAGGGGTCGATAGACCAAAATGACCCGCTTTTCCCGTCCCCGGAGGATCAGTTAGCAGTACTCGCCACGAAACTGGACCATCTACTACGTTTAACCCGATACCCCCGAACACACCTGCGTTTCATGAAAAACTGCAGGCGTTCTACCTGTGGTTTTGTTTTTACGCCACGGGGCATGGTCGGGGATGGGCAGTTAAACGTAGTAGATGGGCCCATTTCATGGCGGGCAGGTCATGCAGCAGTCTGTTGCGCCTCTTGCCGTTCGGTTTTTCGCTGGGTGGGTATACTTCCATCCGCAATACAGGCCGGAATGAGGAGGTATCCAAATGCCGGACAACGGATCGATTCAAAAGAGAGACGCGAGCGAGATGGCTCATGGGCGTCCTGTCCAGATAACCGAGCAAACAACGGTGACCGAGCTGCAGCCCAGCCTATCCGATGTCGTGTGCGCAAACAAAAAACTGCAGATTGGCCTCATCGTTGCGCTCGTGGTACTGGCGCTGCTGTCGGGGTTTGTGGCTCGTCCGCATTTTGCCGATACCAAGACTTGGGACTCTACCATCGAGGTCATCGATCAAAAGAAGGGCAATGTATTGGCGCTCACGACCTCGTGCGTCGCCCTATCTGCGGGTATCACTGCGCTGCCGGGCGATACGGGAACGCCGGTTGCCGAGCAGCTCGCACAGCTTTCGGGTAATCTTGGTATCGTGCTTGCCGTGCTATACCTAGAGAAATATTTACTCACGATTTTGTGGTCGGTTGGCCTGGGCATCCTGATCCCGTTTGCGCTGGTGCTCTTTGCAGCGTCGCTTGGCATTCACGGACGCTGGAGCACGAGCACGGTCATTCGTCGCGTGGCAACGCGTGTGCTGGTGGTCGCCATCATTAGCATGGTGTTGGTGCCCGCGAGCGTATGGGTGTCGCAGAAGGTCGATGAAACGTATCGAGTGAGCATCGAGGCGGCCGAGCAAAAGGCGACTGACGCTGCGAGTGCGGCAGATAGCGATAGCTCCAAAGCAAACAAGAAAAAGACTGAGTCCGCAGAGTCCAAGAACGTGCTTGAACAGCTTGCCGACGGTGCCTCGGGTCTCGTCACGACGGTGACCAGCGGCGCCAAGCAGATGACCGATGAGATTGTGCAGCAGGTGACCGATCTGATCGAAGGCGTCATTGTGATGATAGTGACCTCGTGCGTTATCCCATTGCTGGTGCTCGCGGCGTTTTTGTGGCTGGGGCACACACTGCTGGGGATTGATATTTCCGGGCCGACGAATTATTTGACGGGCCGCTTTCTGGGCACTCCGTCCAAGCATGCCAAGAAGGGCGGGCAGTCCTAGTAGCTAAAACAGCTGTATATACCGGGGAATACCGCCGAAGGGCGGCCGAGACACGTTCTCGGCCGCCCTTTTGTTTGTTGAACACATGGTCGCTACGCCCGCGCCCGGTCCAAACGGTCAGCAATCATCCGTGAACGGTATTTGTTCAAAAAAGAACAAAGATAAACAAATAGTTGTTGCAGTTACTGTTCGAATGTGTTCAAATAAACATGAACAGTGAAGAATCGCACATTCAGATGCCCGGACCTGAACGAGATTCAACACTTCCAAACAGAAACAACGCACCTGCGTATCTCTCAAGGAGGATGTCATGAGGGTTGTAATCGCTTCCGATGCCGACGGCATGTCGATGAAGGAGTCCATCAAGGAGATGCTCATCGCCGATGGTCACGAGGTCGTCGACTATTCCGAGACCCCTGCCGCGGACTTTGTCGATTCCGCTACCGCCGTTGCCAAGGACCTGCTGGAGCACAAGGATTCCCAGGGCTTCGCATTCGATAAGTACGGTGTCGGCTCCTATATGGCCGCCGTCAAGATCAAGGGCATGGTCGTCGCTAACATTTCCGACGAGCGTTCCGCCTACATGACCCGCGAGCACAACGGCTCGCGCATGGTCACCATGGGCCCGGGCGTTGTGGGCACCGAGGTCGCCAAGAAGATCGCCCGCGAGTTCCTGCGTGCACAGTACGCCGGCGGCCGTCACCAGATCCGTGTCGACATGCTCAACAAGATGGCCTAACGAGAGCCACCGAGAACTCGAACTTCTACCTCAACTTGTGAATTCAGACGAAAGGACGTTCTGATGAAGAAGACCATCGCAATCGGTTGCGACCATATCGTTACGGACGAGAAGATCTATCTGGCCGACCGCCTGGAGCAGGCTGGCTACAAGGTGCTCGACTGCGGCACCTACAGCCACACCCGTACGCACTATCCCATCTACGGCAAGGCCGTGGGCGAGGCTGTTGCCAGCGGCAAGGCCGACTTTGGCGTGGCCCTGTGCGGCACCGGCATCGGCATCACCAACGCCGTCAACAAGGTTCCCGGCGCCCGCTGCGCCCTGGTTCGCGACATGACCTCTGCCCTGTATGCCCGTCGCGAGCTCAACGCCAACATCGTGGGCTTTGGTGGCAAGATCACCGGTGAGTTCCTGATGGCCGATATCATGCTTGCCTTCCTGGAGGAGCCCTACGAGAAGACCCCCGAGCACGATGCCCTGATCGCCAAGATCGATGCTTGCAATAAGGCCGACGCCGAGGCTCAGACTAACCCGCACTTCTTTGATGAGTTCCTTGAGAAGTGGGACCGCGGCGAATACCACGACTAGTGGGGTTACGCGGTTTTGCCAAACCGCGTAACGGGTCGACGCTGCGCGACGCCCAGGCACCCCATCTCGCCACTCAAACCGTCGCTCGCGTACATGAAGTACGCGTCGCTCCTCTTTCGCGGCGACCTGGGGCACCTGATCGCCGCTCGCTGACGTTGGGGGCACCTGTGGGGTTACCGCTGTTGTTGCGAAGCTTTCTGGTTCAGTAAGCTGCTCCGATAACACGTTTGCTTGCTTGGCTTGAGTGCTTCGCTCTTGGCGGTACCCGGCATTCTGCAGCTTTTCAATTGACGGCTCGCGTTTCTGTGAGGGGGCGCGGGCCGGTTTTCTATCAGTCCTATTGACTTGGTGGGCTGTCGTAAGAAAGGGAAGGCTCCTATGGAGTTTGTTCTTGATAACGGTTCTATCCGCGTGGCACTGAGCACGGCGGGCGGGTCGTTCACTTCTATTGCGGCCAACGGCCGTGAGTACCTGTGGCAGGGTGATCCGGCAGTCTGGTCGGGCCAGGCCCCCATTTGCTTCCCGATCTGCGGTGGCCTTCGTGACGGTCGCGCAATGACCATGGGCGGCCGCGAGGTCAAGCTTGCCCGTCACGGCTTTGCTCGCAAACAGGAGTGGAAGCTCGAGGAGCAGGGCGACAACATGGTCGCGCTGAGCCTAAGCTCTGCCGACCATGCCGAGTTGCTCGAGCAGTACCCGTATCCGTTTAAGATTGTTGCTCGTTACACGATCGATGCGGAGAAGGTGGCCGTGTCGTACGAGGTGACCAATGAGGGCACCGAGGACATGCCGTTCTTTGTGGGCGGTCACCCTGGCTTTAAGTGCCCGCTTGACGAGGGCGAGTCCTATGACGACTACGAGCTCCGTTTTGAGCAGCGCGAGGCCACCGAGCTCTGTACTGCCGTTCCCTCGACGGGCCTGATTGATGTTGAGCATCGCAGCAAGAACCCGATGGTTGGCCATGACCTGCCGCTGACCCACGAACTCTTTGACTTCGCAGAGACCATCTTTGACGTGCTCGAGAGCCGCGTGGTTACGCTGACCAAGAAGACCGAGGACAAGGGCGTGCGCCTGACGTTCCCCGATATGCCGTACCTGATTGTGTGGAGCAAGCCCGAGGGTGACTTTGTGGCCGTGGAACCGTGGGGCGGCCTGTCCACCTGCTCCGACGAGGACGATATTCTGGAGCACAAGCGCGGCTGCCTGGTGGCCAAGCCGGGGGAGACCGTCACCCGCGGCTTTGAGATCGAGATCCTTTAACGAGCTATCGTATGTTTGGGGTCGCGCGTGTCGTGCCCCGGAAACAGGAGTTCAATATGATTCTGACTGTTACCATGAACCCGTCGATTGATACGCGCTATCAGCTCGATAAGCTGGTCATCGACGATGTTAACCGCGTGACGCCCGAAAAGACCGCTGGCGGCAAGGGACTCAACGTGAGCCGCGTGCTGCTGCAGCTGGGCGACGACGTGCTCGCGACTGGCCTGCTTGGCGGTCACATGGGTGCCTATATGGCCGAGCTTATGGATGCCGACGGTGTCAAGAACGACTTTGTACCCATTGCCGGCGAGACGCGCATTTGCCTGAATATTCTGCACGAGGGTAATCAGACCGAGCTTTTGGAGAGCGGCCCGCAGATCGCCCCGGCCGAGCTCGAGGCCTTTACGGCCAAGTTCGCCGAGCTTGCAGCGAAGGCGGACGTTGTGACGCTTTCGGGCTCGCTGCCGCGCGGCATCGATGCCGGCTACTATGCCGAGCTCGTCAAGATCGCCGAAGAGGCGGGCGCCAAGGTGCTACTCGACACCTCGGGTGCATCGCTGGAGGCCGCGCTGGAGTCCGACGCTAAGCCCGAGCTCGTAAAGCCCAACCTGACCGAGATTAACGGCCTGCTGGGTACGTCCTTTACGACCGATGATGTCGATGCCCTGCGCGAGGCGCTTGCCGCCGATGACCGTTTTGCCGGTATCCCCTGGGTCGTCGTTTCGATGGGCGCTGCCGGTTCGGTGGGCTTCCATGAGGGCCGCGCGTTCCGCGCCAAGACGCCCGCGATTGCGGCTGTAAACGCGACGGGTTCCGGTGACTCGACCATCGCCGGTTTTGCGCATGCCATTGCTGCTGGTGCCGACGACGTCACGGTGCTCAAGACCGCCAATACCTGCGGCAAGCTCAACGCCATGGATCCCAAGACCGGCCACCTGGTCATGGACCGCTGGGACGAGGTCTACAACAGCGTAGAGGTAACCGAACTTTAGAGTTACGGCGTACCGAACAAAACGAGAGTGGATAATCTCCCATTTTGGGCTCGCAAGCGGGCTTAGAGTGGGAGATTTTCCACTCTCATGAGAGGCAGCTAATTTGGGACGGGGCTATTTTGACTACTTCTAGATGCAAAGTAGTCAAAATAGCCCCGTCCCAAATTAGCTGCCCTTGCACCAAAAACGGCGCCCCCCCGCGCTGGTTGCCGCGGGGGGCCGTTGGTTGTAAACCAAAATATACGGTTTACGACCGACCCCACCGCTGAATAAAACCACTCAATTAAAACCGGCTGGGGGG